>NZ_CAISIQ010000132.1 GCF_903885465.1 uncultured Nevskia sp. | reverse complement strand
GTCGAAGTCGGCCAGACGGTCAAGGCCGGCCAGACGCTGTGCATCATCGAAGCGATGAAGATGCTCAACCAGATCGAGAGCGACAAGAGCGGCGTCGTCGTCGAGATCCTGGTCGACAACGAGAAGCCGGTCGAATTCGACCAGCCGATGTTCATCATCGAATAGCGCCGCGCCCAACGGCAATCTCACGTAAAGGCGCGAAGACGCAAAGGAAATGCGAAGAACATTTCCTGCTTTTTTGTTGAATGTCTTCGTTCTTGGCGTCTTTGCGCCTTTGCGTGAGCCTGCTTTTCGCTTTTCCGAGCTTATCTGAGCCCACGCTCAACCGAGGCATAAGCCTGCAATGTTCAACAAGATCCTGATCGCCAACCGAGGCGAAATCGCGCTGCGCATCCTGCGCGCCTGTCGCGAACTCGGCATCAAGACCGTCGCCGTGCATTCCACGGCCGATCGCGACCTGAAGCACGTCCGCCTGGCCGACGAAACCGTCTGCATCGGCCCGCCTGCGGCGACCTCCAGCTACCTGAACATGGCGGCGATCATCTCGGCTGCCGAAGTGACCCAGGCCGACGCGATCCATCCCGGCTACGGCTTCCTGAGCGAGAACGCGGACTTCGCCGAAAGCGTCGAGCGCAGCGGCTTCGTGTTCATCGGCCCGCGTTCGGAAACCATCCGTCTGATGGGCGGCAAGACCACGGCGAAGGCGGAGATGATTTCTGCTGGCGTGCCCTGCGTGCCCGGCTCCGAAGGCATCCTGCCGGACGACGATCACGAGTGTCTGTCGGTCGCCGAGAAGGTCGGTTATCCGGTGTTGATCAAAGCCGCTTTCGGTGGCGGCGGCCGCGGCATGCACGTGGTCCGCAAGCCGGCTGATCTGATCGGCTCGATCAAGATTGCCCGCCAGGAAGCGCTGCAGGCGTTCAAGGACGGCTCGGTGTTTCTCGAGAAGTATCTCGAAGTGCCGCGTCACATCGAAATCCAGGTGCTGGCCGACGAGCACGGCAACGCCGTGTTCCTCGGCGAGCGTGACTGCTCGATGCAGCGCCGCAATCAGAAGGTCATCGAAGAAGCGACCGCGCCCGGCATCAGCCCCGAGCAGCGCGCCGAGATCGGCAAGCTGTGCACCGATGCCTGCAAGCGCATCGGTTACCGCGGCGCCGGCACCATGGAGTTCCTGTACGAGAACGGCCGCTTCTACTTCATCGAGATGAACACCCGCATCCAGGTCGAACATCCGGTGACCGAGATGATCACCGGCGTCGACCTGATCGTGCAGCAGATTCGCGTTGCCGCTGGCGAGCCGCTGCCGTTCAAGCAGGAAGACATCAAGATCACCGGTCACGCGATCGAGTGCCGCATCAACGCCGAAGACCCGTTCAAGTTCACGCCGAGCCCGGGTATCGTTGCGAAGTGGCATACGCCGGGTGGCCCCGGTGTACGCATGGACAGCCACGTCTACGCCGGCTATCGCGTGCCGCCGAACTACGATTCGATGATCGGCAAGCTGATCGTCCACGGCCCGACCCGCGAAAGCGCGATCGCCCGCATGCGCACCGCGCTCGACGAGATGATCGTCGAAGGCATCGTCACCAACATCCCGCTGCAGCAGATGATCCTCAACGATCCGACCTTCTGCGCCGGCACACATCACATCCACTACCTGGCGTCGATGCTCGACAAGGCGGCGGGCGGCACAGGTGACGCGCACTAAGGTGTCGACCTGGATCGAACTCGCGGTCGCGAGTCATTACCCCGAGTTCGCCGAAGAAATCTTCACTGCCTGCGGCGCGCTGTCGGTGACGATGACCGACGCCGCCGACGTGCCGGTGCTCGAGCCGCTACCCGGCGAAACACCGCTGTGGCCGGCGACGATCACCAAGGGCCTGTTCACGGCCGGCACCGATCTCGACGTGGTGCGTGCTGCGCTCGCCGAGCAGCTGCCGGATGGCGACAGCGCCAAGACCGAAATCCTGACCGTCGAGGATCGTGACTGGGTGCGCGCCTGGCTCGATCACGCCGAAGCCATGCAGTTCGGCGAGCGGCTGTGGATCTGCCCGACCGGTCGGGAAGTCACGGCCGCCGACGCGATCATCGTCCACCTCGATCCCGGCCTCGCCTTCGGTACCGGCACCCATCCCAGCACGTCGATGTGCCTCGACTGGCTGTCGCTGAACGAAGTCGCCGGCAAGACCGTGCTCGACTACGGCTGTGGCTCCGGGGTGCTGGCGATCGCCGCGCTGAAGCTCGACGCGACATCTGCGCTGGCGATCGACATCGACCCCCAGGCGATCACTGCAACGCTCGATAACGCACAGACCAACGCCGTCGCCGAGCGCATCGTCTGCGCCGGCATCGACCATGTGCTGAACACGCAGTACGACATCGTGCTCGCCAACATCCTGGCGCGGCCGCTGATCGAACTGGCGCCGAAGCTGGCCGCTGCAACCAAGCCGGGCGGCTGCATCGTGCTCGCCGGCCTGCTCGAACGACAGGCCGAAGAAGTACGCGCAGCCTACGCACCGTGGTTCAGCTTCGAGATCGACGGCCAGCGCGATGGCTGGAATCGCATCAGCGGTAGACGTTCACCGACGTAATGCGACGAACGGGGCTACCGACGAACGGGGCCCGTCGGTATCATCCCCGTCCCCTTTGTGAACAAACGATGACGCCGTCGTGACGGCCATCGCGGCCGAGCGTCATGTCCTCGAACAAACCCCAAGACGTCGATACCCAGACGCCCGCGCCGAAGCCGCTCTGCACCTCGGTTGCTGAGTGCATGGACGCGTACTTCCGGACCTTGAACGGTCACGCGCCGAAGTCGCTGAACCTCTATGACACCGTGCTGGAACAGGTCGAGCCGCCGCTGCTGCGCGCCACGCTCGATTACTGCGACGGCAACCAGTCGCGCGCCGCCGAACTGCTGGGCTTGAACCGCGCCACGCTGCGCAAGAAGCTGAGCCAGTACAACATCAGCACTCGCTGATAGCCTCTGATTCGCGCCGAACCCGGCAAGCAAAAGCGATCTCACGCCAAGACGCCAAGGCGCGAAAGAAAAGTCCAATGCTTTTTCGAGAATGTCTTTTTGCTTCAGTGCCGTTCTTTGCGTCTTCGCGCCTTTGCACGAGCCAAAGCTTTTGATGTAGTCCCAACCGACGAAACAACCATGACCCTGCTGACCCCGCGCCGCGCCCTGCTGTCCGTCTCCGACAAGTCCGGCATCGTCGAACTCGCGACCGCCCTCAGCCTTCGCGGCATCGAGCTGCTGTCGACCGGCGGCACCTTCAAGCTGCTGCGCGAGAAGGGCGTGGCGGTCACCGAAGTGTCGGCCCATACCGGCTTTCCGGAAATGATGGATGGCCGGGTCAAGACCCTGCACCCGAAGATTCACGGCGGCCTGCTCGGCCGGCGCGGTACCGACGATGCGGTGATGGCCGAACACGGCATCGCGGCGATCGACATCCTGGTGCTGAACCTCTATCCGTTCGAAGCGACCGTCGCCAAGCCCGGTCACACGTTTGACGAAGCGATCGAGAACATCGACATCGGCGGCCCGGCGATGCTGCGCTCGGCGGCGAAGAATCATGCCGACGTCGCGGTGGTCACCAAGCCGGCGCAGTACGCAGGCCTGCTCGAAGAACTGGCCCGCGACGGCGGCATCAGCAAGGCGACGCGCTTCAAGCTCGCGGTCGCCGCGTTCAATGGCGTGGCCGCTTACGACGCCGCGATCAGCGACTACCTGTCGGCGATCGAAGCCGATGGCAGCCATGCACCATTTTCGGGCCAAGCCAACCTGCGCTTCGAGAAAGTCATGGACCTGCGTTATGGCGAGAACCCGCATCAGCAGGCCGCGTTCTATCGCAATCTGAATCCGCTGCCCGGCACGCTCGGCACCTTCCAGCAGCTGCAGGGCAAGGAGCTTTCCTACAACAACATCGGCGACGCCGATGCCGCCTGGGAATGCGTGCGCAGCTTCGTCAAACCGGCCTGCGTGATCGTCAAGCACGCCAATCCCTGCGGGGTCGCGGTCAGTCTCGATGGCATCGGTCAGGCCTACGAACTGGCCTACCAGACTGATCCCACTTCAGCCTTCGGCGGCATCATCGCCTTCAACCGCGAAGTCGATGCCGCGACGGCAAGCGTGATGGTCGGCCGCCAGTTCATCGAAGTGCTGCTGGCACCTGCCTACTCGGCGGAAGCACTCGCCGTGCTGAAGACCAAGGCCAACGTCCGCGTGCTGCTCATTCCGCACGGTGACGCGCACAACAGCCACGACATCAAGCGCGTCGGTTCCGGCCTGCTGATCCAGACCGCCGACAACCGGATGATCACCGAGGCCGAGCTGAAGGTTGTCAGCAAGCGCGCGCCGACCGAAGCCGAACTGCACGACCTGATCTTTGCCTGGAAGGTCGCCAAGTTCGTGAAGTCGAATGCCATCGTCTACGCGAAGAATCGCCAGACCATCGGCGTCGGCGCCGGCCAGATGAGCCGCGTCTACTCGGCGAAGATCGCCGGCATCAAGGCCGCGGACGAAAAGCTCGTGGTCGCCGGTTCGGTGATGGCCAGCGATGCCTTCTTCCCGTTCCGTGACGGCATCGATGCAGCAGCAGCCGCCGGCATCGTCGCGGTGATCCAGCCGGGGGGCTCGATGCGCGACAACGAGGTGATCGCCGCTGCCGACGAAGCCGGCATGGCGATGGTGTTCACCGGGGTTCGCCACTTCCGGCACTAGGGTCTGTTGGCAATTACTTTGCTCGCTGCGGCGGAGGTCGTTTTTGCCCAGTGCAACGAACAAGGAGCGGCCAATGGTCAACCCATTGGCGCGACGAGAGAGGCAGCAATGGGCAAAAACGATCCCGCCCCGAAGGGTTGCGGCCAAAAAGTCGCCGAGACTTCGTTGCGAACCTTGACCATAGGTAAGCTATGGCCGGCGGTTCGCGCCTCGCCCGGCGGCTTTTTGACCTGCAACGCAGCGACCAAAGCAATTGCCAACAGACCCTAGATGAGCGAGCGCCTGACTGATTGCGAGGCTTGTGTCGATGCGATTCTCGCGCGGCTCGGCAAGCGCATCGTGCTCGGCGCGCCGCTCGGCATCGGCAAGCCGAACGCGCTGCTCAATGCGCTGTTCCGGCGTGCGAAGCAGGATCCTTCGATCTCGCTCGACATCATCACGGCGCTGTCGCTGAATCCGCCGAAGGGCAAGTCGGAACTCGAAGAGCGTTTTCTCGCGCCGGTCCGCGAACGGGTCTGGCCGAACTATCCGCGGCTTGAATATCTCGATGCCGTTGACGCTCGCGCCTTGCCGCCGAACATCCGGGTGATCGAGTTCTATCTGCGCGCAGCCAGCCAGCTCGGCAATCCGATCGCGCAGCAGGACTACATCAGCACCAACTACACGCAGGTGGCGCGCGACATGCTCGTGCGCGGCGCCAATCTGCTGGTGCAGGCGATCGCCCTGAGAGTCGACGCCGATGGCCGGCAGCGCCTGAGCCTGTCCGGCAATCCGGACGTTACCCTACCGCTGCTGCGCGGGCTCGAAGCCGGCCCGAAGAACTGGCTGGCCGTCGGCCAGATCAATCGCCAGCTGCCCTGGTTCGGCCACCACGCGGAAATCGCCGAGAGTCGTTTCGATCTGGTACTCGATGACCCGGCGCTCGACCACGCACCGTTCGCGGTGCCGCATGAACCGGTCGGTACCGCCGAATGGGCGATCGGCCTGCGCGCGAGTGCGCTGGTGGCTGACGGCGGCACCTTGCAGGTCGGCATCGGCGCGCTGGGCGATGCCGCCTGCCATGGCCTGCGTCTGCGTGAGCGCGACAACGGCCCTTATCAAGCTGCGCTGAGCGCGATCGGTCGCAGCCCGATGATCGCCAGCATCGGCGGCGACGGCCGTTTCGAGCGCGGCCTCTACGTTGCCAGCGAGCTGATCTCGAACCCGTTGTTTGCCCTGTTCGAGGACGGCATCGTGCGCCGCCGCGTGTTCGAGGACGAGGCGCTGCAGATGGCGATCAACGACGGCAGCGCCGCCGAACCCGCGACCGGCGGCACCGCGCTGCAGGGTGCGTTCTTCATCGGCCCGGGTGATTTCTACCAACGCCTGAGGGCACTGGACGAGGATCGCCGCGATCTGGTCGACATGACCGGCGTCGATGAAGTCAACGCGGTCTACAAGACCTGGTCGCTGGAACGTGCGCAGCGCCGCCATGCGCGCTTCATCAACATCACGATGAAGGTCAGCCTGCTCGGCGCGGCGGTCTCCGATCAGCTCGCCAATGGTCAGGTGGTGTCCGGTGTCGGCGGCCAGCACGATTTCGTCGCGATGTCGCACCAGCTGCCTGAAGCGCGCTCGATCCTGCTGCTGAAGTCGGTGCGCGGCGGCAGCGACGGCAAGCCTCTGGAATCGAATCTGGTCTGGGAATTCCCGCACGCGACCATCGCCCGCCACGAGCGCGACATCGTCATCACCGAATACGGCGTTGCCGACCTGCGTGGCAAGACCGACCGCGAATGCATCGAAGCCCTGCTGGCGATTGCCGACAGCCGCCTGCAGGAACCGCTGGCAGAACAAGCCCAGCGCGCCGGCAAGCTGCCGCACAGCTATCGGATACCCGAGGCCAGCCGGCAGAACCTGCCGCAACATCTCGCCGCAGCGCTGGCCCCGTTCCAGACGTCTGGCCTGCTGCCAAAGCTGCCGTTCGGCAATGATCTGACCGATGCCGAACTGTCGCTGGCGGCCAGGCTCGGCAAGCTCAAGACCGCCTCATCGACCTGGAAAGGACGCCTGCAATTGCTGGTCGCCTTCCTGACGCCGGCCGATGCCGAGCAGGCTGAGGTCGCTGCAGCCTTGAAGCATCTGCAACTGAGCGCACCGGCTTCCGGCAAGGAACAGCGGCTGGCTCGACTGGTGCGCGCCGCCTGGCGCCTGTAGCTGCGACAGACGCTCAGGTCTTCCGGTTCAGCGAACCGAACGGAATGTGTACGCAGGGCAGCGCGGCAGCGGCTGGCGTGAGATGGCTCTGCTGGTCGTCGAAGAAGATGTGCGGCCTGAGTATTTCGAGGACGCGGCGCTTCTCGACGCCGCCGAGGAAGAAGGCCTCGTTGACGACCACGTCCCAGTTTCTCATCGTGGTGATCACCCGCTCGTGCGCCGGCGCATTGCGCGCAGTGACGATGGCGACTCTCAGCTTGCGCACATAGCTGCGATCGTCCATCACCTTCTGTTCTTCCAGCGCCTGGATCTTGCGCAGCTTGTGCAGGAACGGCGCCAGCGGGCCGGGGCTCAGGGGAATGCCGGCGTTGCGCTGCTCATGCTCGTGGAAGCCGACGAGGCCGCTGGCCTGGAAGACCGCTTCCGATTGATCGTCGGCGAGCACGCCGTCGAAATCGAAAGCGATGCGCAGTTCGTCGTCGCCATCCTCATCGACGAAACTCGAATCGAGCACTTGGCCCGCCGCATGGCCGGCGGCGTTGGCATCGCGGACATCGATCTCGTTTGCCGACAGGAACAGGCTGATGCTCAGCGCATCGATGAAGCGATGCGGCGAACGGCCTTGCAGGAACACCGCGCGGCTGATGCCGAGGCCGTGGGACTTGATCGAGTCCATGACCCGCAGGCCGGTGTCGGGATCGTTCTTCGACAGCAGGATGACCTCGACCAGCGGATCGTCCTTCGGGCTCAGATCATTCAGGGACAGTAGCCGCTTGATGAACGGGAAGGCAACACCCGGCGCCAGGGTCTGCGTGCGATTTTCCAGCTGGTAGGCGCGATAGGCGGCCTCGCCTTCCCTGCGGAAAACCTGGTCAGCCTCGCCGAGATCGAACAGCGCGCTGGAAGCCAGGCCGATGACCAGGCGGGTATCGAGTTCGTAGGACATCAACGATCCGGAAGAGCGGGACAGCGGGCCGGGCAAGCAATGTATTGAAGCTTGCCGGCGATCCCGGGAATCGTATTCGATCGGCTGCGCCGCTACTTCCGTTCGACGCGGATATCGCCGCTGAAGCTCGACAGTTCGATGCGCGCGCCGCGGCCATCGCCCCAGACGTATTCGCGCTTCTTGCTGCTGTGGTTCTCGACCGTGGTCGCGCCTTCGCAGTGGACATCGCCGCTGAAGCTCTTCAGCAATGCAGTGCCGTTCAGGCTCTGCGGCACGATCATGGTGATCTCGCCGGACAAGGTCTGGCCGCCGACCTGGGCGCTGTCGGTGAGCGCGACATCGAGACGCAGGTCACCGCTGACCGACTTCAGCTTCAGATCGGAAAACTTGCCGCCGCGCCGCAACTCGATGTTGCCGGAGACCGTTTCCAGACTTAAGCCGCCGCTGAGGCCTTCGAGATCGAGATCGCCACTGATGCTGTTCAGGCGAGTGTTGGTCGATGGCGCCTTCAGCTTCACGTCGCCGCTGACCGTCTGCACGGACACTTCGCTGGAACCGAGCGCCAGCGCGATATCGCCGCTGACCGTGTTGACCTTGACCGGCCCCTTGCTGCCGTTGACGACGACATCGGCGCTGACCGTTTCCAGCTCGACGCGAGCATTGGTCGGCACCCGCAGTTCGAGCACGGTGTCGTGGCCGTTGCGGCTTTTCT
>NZ_CAISIQ010000131.1 GCF_903885465.1 uncultured Nevskia sp. | reverse complement strand
TCGCAAAGGTGTCATGGGCTTCCTCGCCGACCTCGGCCTTTCGCGCGACCGCTACACCTCGAGTGTGCTGCAGCAGTACTGCAACGAGATGATCAATGTCGAAAGGCTTGCCGACATGATCGTCCATGCCGGCAGTCAGGCAGGCCGCACGATCCTGCGGGAGCGCATTTGCGGTCATCGCGATGATCGGCAGCCGATATCGCCCTTCTGCCTGACGAATCAACTGCGTTGCCGTGTAGCCATCCATGTCCGGCATCTGGATATCCATCAGCACGGCATCGTAGGGGCGCTCCGTGCCGATCGCTGCATCGACGCCGGCGCGTCCGTTGCTGGCGACGTCCACATCCGCGCCCTCCCCCTGCAGCAGATCGTGCGCAATTTGCTGGTTGGTGAGATTGTCCTCCACCAACAGCAGACGCAGACCGGAGAGTCGCTGAATCGGGGCCACATCGTTCACAGCTCGCCGCAACATGCCACGCCCGGCCAGCGCATCGGCAACGGCATCGAGAATCATGGACGGGGTGAGCGGCTTAACCAGAAAGCCATCGAGCATTGCGCCATCGCGGCTGATCACCGTAGCGAGTGCCTCACGGCCGTGTGCGGTGGCCATGATCACGAACGGCAGGCGCCGACGCTCACCACCCGCGCGAATCCGTTCGATCAGCTGCCAGCCGTCTTCATCAGGCAGCCGCCAGTCGATGAAGACCACGTCGTAAGCAGGCTCACATCCGTCCGCTCGAGAACCCAGTTGCATCAGTGCATCCGTTGAACTCGATGCCACGTCAACGTGCCAGCCAAAGGATTCCACGTATCGGGACAGGATCGATCGGGCAGCCGCATTGTCGTCCACGATGAGGATGCGCAGATCGCGAAGGTGAGTTGGCCGTCGAACCAGTGGCTGATCTGATTGCTGCAAGGCAGGCAGCGGCAGCTCCAGATCGAAGGAGAAGCGGCTTCCCTTGGCCGGAGTGCTCTCCACGCAAATGGCGCCGCCCATCAGTGCAACCAGTCGCTGACTGATGGCCAAGCCCAGTCCAGTACCTCCGTAGCGTCGCGTCGTCGACGCCTCGGCCTGTTCGAAGCCACGGAAAATCCGCTCGAGCTGATCCGGCCTGATGCCGATGCCGGTATCGCGAACCTCGAATGCCAGCCGAAGCTGATGCGGCTGACGTTCCAGCAACCGCACCCCGCGGACCACCTCGCCAGGGCACGTGAACTGGCTGGCATTGCCAAGAAGAATGATCAAAACTTGCCGCAGCCGCATCGAGTCACCACTCAACTCGAGCGGCACCGCAGGATCGATGTCGAACAGCAGTTCGACGTTCTTGCTGCCGACCGTATTCGCCAGGATGGCGCCCAGTTCGCGCAACAGCGTGTCGACCCGAAACGGGTGTACGTCGAGTTCCAGCCGTCCGGCCTCGATCTTCGAGAACTCGAGAATGTCGTTGATGATGTCGAGCAGTGCCTTGGCGGAAGCCTCGGCCTTGCGTACGTAGTCGGCCTGCAGCGGCGCCAGCTGCGTGCGCTGCAACAGCTGGACGGTGCCAAGCACGGCGTTCATCGGCGTGCGGATCTCGTGGCTCATGTTGGCGAGAAACAGGCTCTTGGCCTTGGTCGCCGCCTCGGCCTCCTGTGTGCGGAGCGATAGCGACGCGTTGAGCACCTGAAGCTGGATCTGCGCTTGCTTGAGTTCCGTGATGTCGCTGACGACCACGTAGAAGCCGCGCACCTCCCCGTTGTCGATGTCGGGAATATAGTGGGCCCAAGTGTACCCATCGCTGCCGTCAGGGCGGAGCAACGCCCGCTCGAAACGTTGTGTCACCCCCCGAAGAGCGTTCTGTACGTAGGTCTCATTGAGGGTGTAGAGGTCGGCGCCCAGCAGTTCTGGCAGGTAGACGCCCTGCATTTGCTCCGATGTCCTGCCGAACCACTCGAAGTAGGCTCGATTGGCATAGCGACACCGCAGCTCCCGATCCCAGTAGCCGACCATGCCCGGGATGTTGTCGGTCAGAGCACGCAGGAAGCGCTCGTTATCACGCAGCTTCTGCTCTTGGGCCCGGCGCTCGGTGAGGTCCAGAACCATACCGACAAAACCCATCAGCCGAGCCTGCTCGTCAAACAGCGCGCTGACCGAGAGCCAGACCGGAATGCGCGAGCCATCCTTGCGGATGTAGGTCCATTCGTGGCTGTCGGGCGTACCACTACGGGCGTTGGCGACCATCACCTCGAAACCGGGGGCAATCGGACGCCCCAGTTCTTCGCTCAGCTGCTTGGCGCGTGCCTCGATCTCGTCTGGGTCATGGATGATTGCCGGTGTGGCCTTATCGACAACCTCATCGGCACCGTAGCCCAGCAGGCGTTCGGCGGCCGGATTGAAGCCATTGATCACGCCGTCTTCCGTCGTCGAGATGATGGCGAAAGCCGCATCGTTGAGGATGGCCGTCTGCAGGGCGGTTGCGGCGCGCAGACGCTCGGTACGCTCGGCCACTTGATTCTCGAGCGTGGCATTGAGTTCACGAACCGAATACTCCGCGCGGCGACGGTCTTCGATGTCCGTATTGCTGCCGACCCAGCGCAGAACCGCGCCACTGTCGGGATCAAGCAAGGGCACGGCGCGGGTATCGAACCAGCGATACACCCCATCGTGCCGACGGATCCGGAATTCGATACTGAAAACGCCTCGCGTATCGACTGCCTGCTGCCAGCGCGAGGCCAGTCCCGGCCTGTCGTCGGGGTGGACCTGATCCAGCCAGTCGCTGCCAAATTGCAGGTCCTCGGGAATCCCGGTGTATCGCACCCATTGTTCACTGAGGAAATCGCAATACCCTTCGCCGGTGCAGGTCCACACCAGCTGTGGCATCGAATTGGCAAGCTGCCGCCAGCGCGCCTCCTCCCCTCGCTGGCGCTCGAGCAGATCGCGCAACTGCGCTTCCTGCTCCTTGAGCTGCGTGATGTCGAAATTGGTGCCCAACATGCGGATGGGCGTGCCCATCTCATCGCGCTGGACGACGGCCTTGGCCAGCAGGTGTCGAAATTGTCCGCTGTGAGTACGTACCCGGAATGACGTGTTGAAGTCCCCGCGCCCTGCAACGGCACCTTGAATCTCGCGCTCCGCAGGGATCAAGTCGTCGGGATGCACGCTTGCCTGCCAGTCGGGGTAGCTGGGTTCCCCTGCTTCCCGCTCACGGTCGTAGAGCTCGAACATCGTTCCATCCCAGCGGAGCTGGTCACTCGTCAGGTCCCAATCCCACAAGCCAATGCCCATCGCATGGGTGGTCTGCTCGAGACGCAGCTGGGCCTGATGGAGTTCGCGCTGGATTTTCTTGTTGGCGGTTATGTCACGGACGACCTTGGCCGCTCCGACGATGCGTCGCTCAGCGTCGCGGATTGGCGAGACGGTAACGGCGACTTCGAGCCGTCGGCCGTCCTGGTGCAGGCGCACCGTTTCGAAGTGACCAACCGTGTCGCCCTGGACGACAGCGTTCAGGATCCGGATCTCCTCATCCCGTCGATCAAGCGGGACCAGCAGGTCGGCAAGCGCCCTGCCGACCGCCTCTCTGCCGCTGTAGCCGAAGATGCGCTCGGCGGCGCTGTTCCAGCTGGTGATGATGCCGTCAAGATCCTCGCCGATGATCGCGTCGTTGGAACTGTCGACAATTGCCGCCAGGCGTTGCTGCTGATCGATAATTTCGATGCGGCGGCGCAGATACCAGAACGCGCCGCCGACGAGGACCAGCGCAACCGCCGCCAACGCCAATGCAAAGTGCCAGACCGGGGTCCAGACGGCGGCGTCGACCGCCTGATCCGGCATCGCGACCAGAAAGCGGAACTCACGGCTCGGATCTTCCGTCTGGCGCCTGAGCCTCACTTCGGCCACGTGGAAGCGGGCGTCGCCCCGCTGCCAAACCGCGAGTCCGGGGCCCGTGGCGGCACCCTCGACCGGCTCGAATTCGTCCTGCCAGCGGTGCCGGACCCCGAGATCAAATCCGAAGACCTGCCGTGAATCCGGGTGGACGATGAAGTCACCGTCCTGATTGATCACGTAAAGCGAAGCACCCGGCGGAACGGCCGCCCGCCAACTCTCGATGCGCGGCTGTTTATTGACGTTGACCACCACGATGCCGAAGGACATGCCGTCGGGGCTGGAAACCGCAGTGGCCACCCTGGCGATGGGCCGATGGGAGATCTCGACTTGGCCGGATTCCTGATTCAGTGTGAAATCCGAGACGTAAACCGCAGGGGGCGCCAGCTTCATCGCTGCGACAAAGTAGTCGCGATCTCCCTGCCGTTTCAGAGCATCGCCATCCGCCGCAATGATTGATCCGTCCGCGCGGCGCTCCACGCGGACGATTTCCCGCCCCCCATCGGCACGTCCGATCAAGCGCAGCTGATCCACCTCCGGATTGGCGCTCAGATAGGCCTTGAAGATCGTCTGCATCCGCCCGATCCAGTGCGACAGGGTCGAGCGTTCCAGTGCATCAAAGCCATTATTTCCGGCGGCGCGGACAATGCCGGCAGGCGGAGGGGTGTTGACCAGGAAGAGGACGTCGCGTCGACGGGCTTCGACAGCATTGGCTTCGGCATCAGCAGCCGCCTGCGCACTTCCACGCAGCACTTCGGACAATCTTTCAAGTGCCTGATTGCGTTCGTGATACGCGCTGGCAGCAACCAAGGCTCCCCAACATGCCGCAGCCGCCAACGCGCCCTGTATCCATCGGATTTTCACACGCATGAACTTGAAACCCGGCGGCTCGTTAAGCTACGGTGGGCTTGGGATGAAACATTTGTAATGCTTTTCCAAGTATATAAACCTTCTGCATCGGCACAGTTCCTCGCTGCTTGAGCAGATGCCCGACGAACGTCATGCCACAGGCTTTCTCCGAGGCTTCGCGCCGGGGAGGATGAGCCAATACCTCTTCCCGTCTTCGAAGCGATCGGTCGATCCTTATTCGGGAAAGACCAAACGTCACCACGTCTTCGAAGCCACCCTGCAAGGGGCCGTGAAGCAGACCATCCGCAGCGGCAGCATTTCCAAGCCAGCAAACTGCAACACCGTACGCCACTTGTTCGGGACGCACCTGCTGGAACGCGGCCAGGACGCCCGGACCATCCACGAGCTTCTGGGTCACAACGACGTCTCGACAACGGTGATCTACACCCATGTCCTCGGCAAGGGTGTTCAGGGGTGGGAGTCAGCCCGCTTGATTGAAGAAGGCGTTGTGAGTAGCCCACCCCGAATGCATTGCGCTCGGGAATGCTCGAATCGATGCAGCCACCGGCACGGCCCCGTGCCCGAAGGTCCGCTTCGCTCCTGCAACTTCGATAGTTGGTTGTCCGGTCAGGGCTGCTATCGGACCCACGCTCGAAAGTACGGGTGGCAGCTTTCAAACCAGAGTCGCTGGCAGCGTTGACCAGAATCAGCAATCTGACTGCGATGGCGACAATCAGTGGGGACCTCAGCGCGACGACTAGGACCTTTTCAGAGGACGGTTCTTCCCCTGCAGCTTCCGTAACGATTCGCCCTTGAGCTGAATTTCATGAGCTTGGTGGACGATGCGATCAAGGACCGCGTCTGCCATCGTTGGGTCGGGAAAGAACGAATGCCACTTTGAGACAGGGAACTGGCTGGCAATGACGAGCGAGCCAGACCGATGCCGCTTATCAATAATGTCCAGCAGGACATGCCCATGCTCGGCGGGAATCGGTGCCATCCCGAAATCGTCGATGATCAGTACCGAGTAGCCGATCAGCCTGCGTTTCACTTTCGGCCACGATCCATCGGCTTCAGCGCGTTTCAACAGGTCATAGAGATCGCCGGCCGACAGGTAGAGCACGGAGAAACCTTGCCGGCATGACTGCGTGCCAAGGCTGGAGATCGTCCACGTTTTGCCGCTGCCAGTGGGGCCTGACAAGACGACATTAAGACCCCGCCGTACCCAATCACCTGTCGCAAGCGAGTGCATCAACGCAGCATCGAGTCCGTTCGAGTTGCTGAACGACAAATCTTCGAGCAGCACGACCTCCGGCAGCGACGCCTCCTTGATCAGCCGTTGCAACTTTCGGTCGTTCTTGGCGTTCAGCTCTGCATCGACCATGACGCCCAGTCGATCATCGAAACTGAGCGCCTGTGCTGAGGGAGCACCTAGCTGCTGATCGTAGACCGCAGCCATCGACCTCAACTTGAGGCTCCGCAGATTGGCGAGTGTTTGTTCGACGATCATGGCCTAGTCCTGAGATGTGGCGTAGTAATCGGCGCCCCGAATATTCGAATGGTCGATCACTCGCGGAGGCTCAGGTTTTTTAAGTGGACGCAAGTCCGACCCGGTTCTAAGAATGGTGCGAATGCCATTGAGCGTCGTCGACTTGATCTCCAGGGCGAGCCGGCAGGCTGATTCGATCCGTGATGCCCCGAATGCATCACCCTCAATGCGTAGCCCACGCGCGCTTATCAAGCCTTGATAAAAATGACTACCGGGTACAAGCCACCCGTCGATGACGGTGCTTGTTGATATACCCGTTCTCCGCGCCCAATCGGTCAAAGCGCTGGGTTCGCCATTCGTGAAATGCCTGTGCGCGTCAGGCATATGTTGCTCAATGGTGATCCGCTGATTGGTGCCCTGACACCTTTCATGACTACAAACACGTCGACCACCTCGAAGGATTTCGATAACGGTTCGAGTTACGCGCATGTCGACCGTGGTGTGGGCGAGCGCGTGCGGAACCGAGTAGTGGTTGCCATCATGCTCGACGTGGTAGTCCGAACCTACGGATCGGCTGAACTTTAGCTCGCACGGCTCATATGTCGTTGCAGGGAGCGGCTTTAGCGCTGGCTTGTCGACTTCGAGGAAACGCTGCAACCGTGATCCCGGCATCTTTGCGAACGGTCGGGCATTCAATCGTTCAAGGAGCTTCAGTAGTTCTGCATTCGCCTCTTCAAGGCTGTGCCAACGGCGCTTGCGAAGGCGCCAGAGGATGTGGCGCTGTGCGATCTGCACACCCACCTCGGCTGTTGCTTTGTCTTTCGGCTTCCTGACGCGGGCCGGCAGCACGACCGTCTTATTGTGATCCGCCCACTCGCGATAATGCTTGTTGAGCTGCAATCGCTTCAGTCCAGCATGAATCACCGCAGATTTCAGGTTGTCGGGAACGACGAATTCCGTAACACCACCAAAGAACTCCAGCATACGGTTGTTTGAATCGATCCAGTCCGGCACAGACTGCGTCCAACTCAAGTGCGCAAAGGTGTAATTGCTGGCACCCAGCACCGCGACGAACGCACATGCTTGGCGAACCGTCCCGTCCGGCAGATGAATGTCCACAGTGCCACCGGCGTAGTCGATAAACGTGTTGACGCCGGCGCGATGAATTTTTCTCAAGGTCAAGGATCGCCGTTTTAGCCAGTGGCGATACAACCTGGCGAAATGCGGGTAACTGATGGCCTTGGGCGTGATTTCTTTCCAGTCCTCCCAAATGCAGGTCAGCGTTGCCTCCGGCTGCTCCATCTGGTGATGGACATCCTCCCAGTCCGGGCGAGGACTACGTGAGGCAGGAGCTTGGGGTTCGCCGAACAGTGCGAGAACCAGCGCCGCGTCGTCCGATTCCTGAATTTTCTCCAGCGTCAAGTTGGTCGATACATCACGGTCACGGATTTTCTGAGCTGTTCCTGCTGAACAGTCGCAAGCACGAGAAATTTTTCTCGAAGAAAGCCTGCTTCGTTCGATACACAGGCGAGCGACTGATCGCAGAATTTCTGTTGGTACTCGAATCATATGGTTCCCCTTCGCGCTCGACAGCTCATAAGGCGAGCGAGCGCATGAATCACGGATGGTGCGCGGGAACG
>NZ_CAISIQ010000130.1 GCF_903885465.1 uncultured Nevskia sp. | reverse complement strand
GCTGCCCAGCTTGGGCCAGACCGCGCTGTCGCTAATCGTGGTGCTGGGCCTGATCTTCGCGCTCGCCTGGCTACTCAAGCGCGTGCAGGGCGTGCGCCTTGGCGGCCCGGCGAATCTGCGCATCCATGCCGGTCTGCAGGTCGGGCCGAAGGAGAAGGTGCTGATGATCGAAGCGGGTGGTCAGCATCTGCTGATCGGGGTGTCGGCGGGCGGCGTCAATACGCTGCATGTGTTCGCCGAGCCGCCGGTCGCGGCCGTACCGGAAGCGGCCACCGATGCCCCGCCGATCGCGACTGCGTTTCGCGATGTGCTGAAGCGGTCCTTGGGGCAGAAGTCGTGACGCGGAAAGTGACCGTTCAGTGCCGTCATTCCCGCGAAGGCGGGAATCCAGTTTTGACCAGTGCGCCGAGGCGCGAAAACTGGATTGCTGAGCGCATCCCTGCGCTCAGCCTGCTTGCGCAGGCTTGCGCTCCGATTCGCTCCCGGCGAATCGGTCCCGCCTGCGCGGGAATGACGAAGAGTTTTGTCATAGCGCTAGCGATCCTGTTTCCGATTGCCGATGCGCTGGCCCAGACCAAGGGCCTGCCGGCGCTGAACGTCAGCCCGGCACCGGGCGGTGGCCAGAACTATTCCTTAAGCCTGCAAGTGCTGTTGATGATGACGGCGCTGACCCTGCTGCCGGCCGGGCTGCTGGCGATGACGGCGTTCACCCGCATCGTCGTTGTGCTCGGCCTGCTGCGGCAGGCGCTCGGCACCGGCGCCACGCCATCGAACCAGATTCTCGTCGGCCTGTCGCTGTTCCTGACCTTCTTCGTCATGCAGCCGGTGTTCGAGAAGGTCTATGACAACGCCGCCAAACCCTATCTCGATGGTGAGTTGGCTTTCGAGCCGGCGCTGAAAGCAGCGGCTGTTCCGATGCGCGGCTTCATGCTGGCGCAGACCCGCGAAGCGGATCTGATGAGCTTCTCGAAGATCGCTGGCAACGGTCCCTACGCAAGTGCTGAGGACGTGCCATTCACCGTGCTCGCCGCCGCCTTCCTGACCAGCGAGCTGACCACGGCGTTCCAGATCGGCTTCCTGCTGTTCATCCCATTTGTGGTCATCGATCTGGTGATCGCCAGCGTGCTGATGAGCCTCGGCATGATGATGCTGAGCCCGGTGATCATTTCGCTGCCATTCAAGCTGATGCTGTTCGTGCTCGTCGATGGCTGGTCGCTGGTGATGGGCACCTTGGCGGCCAGCTTCGCCGTCAACTGAGCCTGCCGACATGACGCCAGAAACGGTACTCACCACCGGATCGCAAGCACTTCAACTCGTGTTGATGCTTGCAGCACCACTGCTGCTGACGGCGCTCGCCGTCGGCGTGCTGATCGGCGTATTTCAGGCCGCGACTCAGATCAACGAACAGACTCTGAGCTTCATCCCGAAGCTGCTGTCGACCGCCGTCGTGCTGGTGTTCACCGGGCCGTGGATGCTGCGCCTGCTGACCGAGTTCACGCGGCGTCTGTATGAAAGCATTCCTGCGCTGATTCATTGAGCGCGGAGATGCCATTCATGGCGAGACCTTGCCTATATCTCCACCCCCAGCCCGGCGATCCATGGCCTGGCGTTCAGCGGTGCAGCGAGCAGTGCTCGCAAAGCGCAACGCTTCACCCATGACCTTCTCCGACGCCCAGATCATCGGCTGGCTGGAAAGCTGGTTCTGGCCGCTGGTGCGTATCGGCGGCGTGCTGGCGATCGCACCGGTGCTTGGCGCGCGGGTGGTGCCGGTGCGCATCCGTGTGGTGCTGACCGTGCTGCTGACCCTGGTCATGGCGCCGACCATGCCGACACCTCCGTACCTGGCGCCGTTCGAAGCCGGCTGGTGGCTGGAGATCGGCAAGCAGATGGTCATCGGCGTGGCGATGGGCTTCGTGCTGATGCTGGTGTTCGAGGCGGTGGTGCTGGCCGGCGAGTTGATTGCCTACGGCATGGGCCTGTCGTTCGCCCAACTCGTCGATCCCTTGCGCGGTGCCGGCACGCCGGTGGTGGGTCAGTTGCTGATGGTGCTCGGCACCTTGCTGTTCCTGTCCACCGGCGGCCATCTGCGGCTGATCGAAGCGCTGCATGCGAGCTTCATCAGCATGCCGGTCGGTGGGCCCGGCCTGAATGCCGACAACTTCCTCGCGCTGGCGCGCTGGGGCGGCAGCCTGTTTGCCGGCGGCGTGCAGATCGGCCTGCCGGTGGTGATCGCGCTGCTGCTGGTCAATCTGGCGTTCGGCGTGATGAGCCGTTCGGCACCGGCCTTGTCGGCCTTGTCGGTCGGCTTCCCGATCGCGCTGGCTTCCGGCCTGCTGCTGCTGCGCTTCAGCCTGCCGGGATTGGCAGCGGTGATGGCGCGGATGCTCGACGACAGCTATGCGCTGCTCGCTGCATTGCTTGGAGGCTGATCGGTGTCAGACAGCGCCCAGGAAAAGAACTTACCCGCTACCGAAAAACGCAAGCGCGAAGCCCGGGAGAAAGGACAACTCCCGCGCTCGCGCGAACTGAGCACGGCGGTGGTGATGGGCGTTGGCGCGGCCTTGATCACTGGCTACGGGGCGAAGGTCGGTGCCAGCGCTTATCAGGCGATGAGCCGTTCCTTGAGCTTCGATGCGGCCACTTTGGCCGATCCCGGCCAGATGCCGACGCTGCTGCTATCCGGCTTCGGCGCCGGCCTGACGATCGTCGCGCCGATCCTGTTCGCGACGCTGTTCGCGGCGCTGGTCGCACCGATGCTGATCGGCGGCTGGAACTTGAGCTGGAAGGCAGCGCAGCCGGACTTCGGCCGGCTCAATCCAGTCACCGGTCTGGGCCGCCTGTTCTCCGGCAACAGTCTGGTCGAGCTGAGCAAGAGCATCGCCAAGTTCTGTCTCGTCGGCCTGGTGTCCGGCATCGCCTGGTGGGGTTTGCGTGGCGAGTTGCTGTCCTTGGCGATGGAGCCGGCGCGGCAGGCAATCGGCCACGGTCTGGCGATGGTCGCGTCGACCTTCATGTGGATGGTCGCGTCGCTGGCGCTGATCGCGGCCATCGACGTGCCCTGGCAGATCTTCAGCAATGCCAAGCGCCTGAAGATGTCGCGTCAGGAAGTTCAGCAGGAGTACAAGCAGAGCGAAGGCAGCCCGGAAGTGAAGGGCCGCATTCGCCGCCTGCAACAGCAGATGTCGCAGCGCCGGATGATGGAAAAGCTGCCGGGCGCCGATGTCATCGTCACCAATCCCACGCATTACGCGGTGGCGCTGAAGTACACGGCTGGTGGCAGACGAGCACCCGTGGTGATCGCCAAGGGTGTCGATACCGTGGCGGCGGCGATCCGCGAGCTGGGCAAGACCCACGGCATCACCCTGATCGAAGCGCCGCCGCTGGCCCGCGCGCTGTATCGCGGCTGCGATCTGGACGAGGAGATTCCCACCGCGCTCTACGCCGCCGTGGCCCAGGTGCTGACCTACGTCTACCAGCTCAAGGCCTGGCGCGGCGGCGAGCGGCCGCTGGTGCCGAAAGTCGGCGATGTGCCCGGCGGCGAGCCGGATCCGCTGCCCGAGGTACGACTGGAGTGACCGGCCATATGCGTGCTACCGAGCTTAGTGGAACAAAAACTGCAGGTTTACGTTTGCATCTGCCGTAATCCCGGCAACCGAGAGTTGCGATGAATCCGCTGATTCCGCATTCCGCGCCATGAGCGCCGCCATCAAGAGCGCCGAACGGACCGCGGCTGGGCGACTGTTGTCGGCGGGCCGCGATCGGATCCTGGTGATGACGGCGATCCTGGTCGGCCTGCTGCTGCTGACTTCGGCACTGGCCCTGCCGGCGCCGCCCCAGGTGATGGCCTGGGAGCCGCTTGCCTTCACCGCCAGCGGCGTCCTGATGCTGCTGACCGCATTGCTGTTCTCGCGGCGCCGGCTTTCCTATGGGCTGGCCGCGGCGCTGACCCTCGGCATCACCATCGGCATGCTGCTGCTCCGGGTGGCGATGGTGTTCATCGACGACACTTTTGCCGACAGTACGCACAGCCTGTTCATGCCGGCGTACGCGTACTACACCGTGGTGTACCTGATGCTGGCCATCCTGCTGCCGAACCCGGCATCGATGCGCTGCAGCGTCGCTGCCTGGCTGGCGCTGGCGAGCCTGGTCACGTTCGGCAGTCTGTCGCTGTTCGACGCCGAGCCGCCGCGGCCGTTCCTGATGGCGACCTTGATCTACGTCTGGCTCGGTCACGGCCTGTTCGTCGCGCTGCTCACCGGCTGGACCCGGCAGCAGCGGGCGCTGGTCGACGCCCATGCGCGGCTGGCCGAGATCGAACGCGCGGGCCGGCTGTCGGCGCTGGTCAACGAGCAGCGCTTCCGGATCGTCTTCGAACAATCCACCGCCGGCGTCGGCCTGATCGGTGCCGATGGCTGCTGGCAGATCGCCAGTGGTCGGATGGCCGAGCTGACCGGCTACAGCCTGCAGCAACTGGAGGGCATGTCGCTGCTGCAGCTGCTGGTGCCGGGGGCCCGCGAGGCTGCCCGCCAGAGGCTCGACAACTTCATCAACGGCGAACAGCCGCGCTATTCGGTCGAGCGGCAGTGGCTGCGTCGCGACGGTGACCTGATCTGGGTCAGCCTGCATTTCGAGCAAGTCCCCGGATCGGCCGAACTGCCGTCGGCAGCGGTGGTGATGGCGATCGACATCGGCGCAGGCAAGAAGGCCGAGCAGGAGACTCAGGAACTGCAACGGATCCGCGATTTCCATATCGACAACATGCCGCTGGCGATGATCGAGTGGGATCGCGATCTGCGCGTGTGCCGCTGGTCCAAGCAGGCAGAAGACATGCTCGGCTGGCCGGCGGAAGCGGTCGTCGGGCGAACCCTGCGTGAAGTCGGTGTGCTCGATGCCGACGAGGCCGAGAATCACGAGCAGGTGATGAGCGAGTTCCTGAGCGGCCAGCGCAGCGCGGTCGAAAGCCTGCGCCGCACTCGCCATCGCGATGGCCACCTGGCCTGGTACCGCTGGCATAGCCACTCGCTGGCCGGCGCCGATGGACGGCCAGAGTTCTTCTTCACCGCCGGGTTCGATGTCACCGAATATCTGGCCAACAATCTGCGGCTCGACGAGAGCCGCCGTGAATTGCGCGCGATCTTCGAACAGGCCGCGGTCGGCATCGCGATGCTGGATGCCCACGGTCACATGCTCAGCGTCAACCGCCGCTTCTGCGACATTCTCGGCCGTAGCGAAGCGGAGCTGCTGAGTACCGATTTCCAGTCGATCACCCACCCGGAAGATCTCGCGCTTGATGTCGCCCAAGCAGGGGCCGTAGCTGCCGGCGTATTGCCCGGCTACACAATGGAAAAACGCTACCTCGGCCAGGACGGCGGCATCATCTGGGTACGCCTGCATGTCGGGCGCATCGATGCCACCGCGATCACGCCGATGCGTTTCGTCTCGGTGATCGAGGACATCGGCGAGCGCAAGCGTGCCGAACAGCTGGCGCTGGAACACCAGCGGGTTCGCGAGTTCCACTTCGACAACACGCCGCTGGCGGTCATCGAATGGACACCGGATCTGAGAGTCAAGCGTTGGTCCGTGCATGCTATGCAGATGTTCGGCTGGAGCGAGGCCGAGGTGGTCGGCAAAAGCCCGTTTGCTTGGCGCTTTTTCCACGACGACGATCTGGACCGCGTCACCGATGTGGCACAGACCATCTTCGACAGCCCGCTGCCCACCATCCAGACCATCTGCCGCAACTATCATCGCGACGGCAATACTGTCTGGTGCCAGTGGCACAGCTCGATACAGCGCGGCGCCAACGGCGAAGTGCAATCGGTGCTGTCGATGGCCAGCGATGTCAGCAATCAACAGGTAATGCTGGGTGAGCTGCGCGATAGTCAGGCGCGCTTCCAGTGCATCTTCGAACAGGCCGCGGTCGGCATCGCGATGATCGATGCCCAGGGCAACTGGCTGATGGTCAACCAGCGCTTTCGCGAGATCGTCGGCTACGGTGCCGAGGAACTGCTGCAGCACCGCTGCGAGGAAATCACCGATCCCAAGGACCGCGCCGCAGAAGCTATGGAACGCGCGCGCCTGGTGGGCGGCGAGATTGACGACTACAACTTCGTCAAGCGCTATCGCCATCACAACGGCCAACCGGTCTGGGTATCGCTGTACGCGCGCCGGCTCGACGATGGCAGCACCGGCGACAACGTTCGCCTGTCGCTGGTGGTGGTCGACATCACCGAGCAGCGTCATGCAGAAGCGCAGATCAAGCGCCTCAATGCCGATCTTGAAAAGCGCGTCACCGAGCGCACCCGCCAGCTCAACGACACCGTGCACAGCTGGGTCGAACGCAATCAGGAACTGAGCCTGCTGAACAAGATGACCGGCCTGCTGGCAGCGGCCATCGACAGTGTCGAGGCACGCAGTATCGTTCGCGACTATCTACCGCGTCTGTTCAACGGCTACGGTGGCGCCCTCTGGCTCGGCGATGGCAAGAATCCTTCGTTCTCGATTGTTGCCGAATGGGGTTCTCGCCAGCTGGAAATGGAGACGCTGAGTACCGACGACTGCTGGGCGCTGCGTCGCGGTCAGCGGCTGCGTATCGACGATCCCGCGCATCCGCATCTGTGTCCGCATCTCGATGGCCATGCCGATGGTCGGGATCCGCATACCTGCGTGCCGATCACCGCACTCGGCAGCACGGTCGGCCTGATGCATCTCGCCTGGTCGGAACGCATCGGCAGTCTGGTGAAGCCGCCGGACGAAACCTTGCTCAGTTCGGTGGTCGAGCAGATCGGCCTGGCGATCGGCAATGTCCGGCTGCGTGAGGAACTGCGCCGCCAGGCGATCCGCGATCCGCTGACCGGCCTCTACAACCGCCGTCATTTCGACGAACTGCTGCGCGCCCGGATGGCCGAGCACGATCGCAGCGGCCGCGGCTTCTCGGTGCTGATGATCGACATCGATCACTTCAAGCGGATCAACGATCAACATGGCCACGAGACCGGTGACGAAGTGCTGCGCGAGACCGCCCGGCATCTGCAGGAATCGGTACGCGCGGGAGAAGCGGCGTTCCGCTTCGGGGGCGAGGAATTCGTGCTGCTGATCGACGACGGCGAGCATCCGGACGGCAGCCAGGCGATGCGCTGCGCCGAGCGGGTCCGCCGGGAGATCGCCGAACTGCGCGTGCATAGCCGTGGCCGCGTTCTGCCGCCCGTCACCGTCTCGATCGGCGTCGCTGGCTATCCACGCGATGTCGAACTCCAGGTCAGCCCGCTGCAGCGCGCTGACGACGCGCTGTACACCGCCAAGCGCACCGGCCGCAATCGGGTCTGCAGTGCCGGCGCTGTCCCTGGGCTGGAGGTTGCGGTGGGGCTGGTCAAGCTCTAGCGCGGCGAGGTGGACTATCATGCATCGCATATGCAGTGCATGAGGCTTTGCCGATGAAAACCGCCACCATTCCTTCGCTACGAGTCACGCCAGAACTGCGGGCCGCGGCGGAAAGCGTGCTGCGCGACGGTGAATCGCTGTCCAGCCTGGTTGAAGACGCGCTGCTTCAGCAGGTCGAACGCCGCCGTACCCAGCAAGCCTTCATCGCCCGGGGCCTTACCGCGCGCGATGAAGCGCGCAGCACGGGTGACTACGCGAGCAAGGACGACGTGCTGGCCTCGCTCGATGCCATCCTCGAGCAGTCGCGCCGCAAGCGGTGAGTCATCGCGTCCGCTTCACCCGTCACGCGCTGCAGGATCTGGAACGGCTGTTTTCGTTTCTGGCTGATCAGGATCTCGCCGCCGCCGAACGCGCCCGAGATGCCATCGCCAAGGCTTGCGCAATGCTGGAAGACTTTCCTTTCGCCTGCCGCAAGCCCGAAGCCGGCAACTCGTTTCTTCGCGAATTGCTGATTCCGTTCGGCGTTGCTGGTTATGTCCCGCTGTTCGAGATCGACGATCCCGAGACCGTCACCGTGCTGGCCGTGCGTCATCAGCGGGAAGACGATTACCACTAGGGCGGTGCTGCCGCGCGGTGATAAGTTCGGCGCTCCGCCGAACACAGTTTCGGCATCGGCCTTGACCCTGGGGAGGACAACATGGGACCGATCACGCCACGAACGCTGCTGGCTGCGCTGCTGAGCCTCGGGACGCTGCCGCTAGCCGCCGCATCGATCACCGACGTCTCGAACAACTACGTCTACACGACCGTCGACATGCCTGGCGCAGCTTCGATCACCGCGGTCAACGGCCTCAACGATTTCGGCCGTTTCGTCGGCGTCTATGACGATGCCGCCGGCAACTACCACGCTTTCCAGGGCCGGATTGGCGTTGCCAGCCTGGTGAAGGTCGATTACCCCGGCGCGGTGCAGACCTTTCTGATTAGCATCGCCAACGACGGCGCGATGGCCGGCACCTGGTTCGATACCGGCGGCGCCCAGCACGGCTTCGTGCTGCGCAACGGCCGTTACACCAGCATCGACATCCCGCAGGCGGCAGCGAAGACCACGGCCAAGTTCGAGCTGGGCGCGGGGCTGGGCTCGTCGGTCTATGGGCTCAACACGCTCGGTGACGTGGTCGGCCAGTACGCCGACAAGCGCAGCGTCGGCCACGGTTTCCGCTTGCGCAGCGGCATCGTCGAGACCATCGATGCGCCCGACGCCGGCAACGGACCGGGCTTCGATCTCGGCGGCACCAACGTCGTGCGCATCAGCGAAGACGGCACCATGGCCGGCTACTACCAGCAGCTGAAGCCGGCGTTGCGGATCGGCTTCGGCCGCCACGGCTTCGTGCTGCGTGGCGGTCGCTTCGAGATCGTCGACGCGCCGCAGGCGGTGTTCACCCAGGTGCTCGGCCTGTCCAACGACGGCTGCGTGACCGGCGTCTACGCCACGCTCGCCAGCCTGACCCTGGGCCGCGGCTTCGTCTATTGCGGCGGGCGTTACAGCCGCATCCTGCATCCGGACGGCTTCACCTCGACCTCGGTGGCCAGCCGCAACGTCAGCGGCGTGCTGAGCGGCGAATACGCCGGTGCCGACAACCGCACGCATGGTTTCATCGCCATGCCGAAGTAAGCGCCGCAGATTTGACGCTTGAATCGTTGGGCAGCGACCAAGAAATTTTGCTCTCGTCATTCCCGCGCAGGCGGGAATCCAGTTCTGATGCGGCGTGCTCGGGCCAAAACTGGATCCCCGCCTGCGCGGGGATGACGAGACTTATGTGTGGTTTAGCTTGAAAGCGCGCTAGAACGGAACTTGCACCCGCCCCCTCGAGGGCGTGCCGCAAATGCGTCCTCCTTTTTCCGGAGGACCGATGCCGATCGCGATCACCAACCTGCTGCAGTCGCTGCGTGGCCCTGACAGTGCCGCGCGGGGCCTGGGTGCGCCGCTGCTCTTGATGATCGTGCTGGCGATGATCGTGGTGCCGCTGGCGCCGTTCGTGCTCGATCTGCTGTTCACTTTCAACATCGCACTGTCGATCATCATCCTGCTGGCCGTCGTCTACGTGATGCGGCCGCTGGAATTCAGCGCTTTCCCGACCGTGTTGCTGCTGGTCACCTTGCTGCGGCTGGCGCTGAACGTCGCTTCCACACGCGTGGTGCTGCTGCACGGCCATCAGGGCGGGGCGGCGGCCGGGCACGTCATCGAAGCTTTCGGCAACTTCGTGATCGGCGGCAATTACGCGATCGGCTTCATCGTCTTCGTGATCCTGACCCTGATCAATTTCATGGTCGTCACCAAGGGTGCGGAGCGAGTCTCGGAAGTCTCCGCGCGCTTCGTGCTCGATGCCTTGCCGGGCAAGCAGATGGCGATCGATGCCGACATGAATGCCGGTTTGTTGACACGCGACGAAGCCAAGGCGCGGCGTGAGGAAGTACGCGAGGAAGCGGACTTCTATGGCTCCATGGACGGTGCCTCAAAGTTCATTCGTGGCGATGCCATCGCCGGCATCATGATCCTGTTCATCAACATCATCGGCGGCCTGTTCATCGGCACGCTGAACCACGGTCTCGGCATCGGCGAGGCACTGAAGAACTACACCTTGCTGACCATCGGCGATGGCCTGGTCGCGCAGATTCCGTCCTTGCTGATGTCGACCTCGGTGGCGATCCTGGTCACCCGCATGTCCAAGGCCGGGCAGATGGGTACGCAGGTGATCAGCCAGGTATTCGCCGAGCCGAAAGTGCTCGCCGTCACCGCCGGTGTGCTCGGCCTGGTCGGCATCATCCCGGGCATGCCGAACGGCGTGTTCCTGTGCCTGGCGGCGATCTGCGGCGGCGCGGCCTACATGACGGCGCAACGCACCAGGCAGAAGGCGAGGGCAGTGAAGAACGCGCCGCCGCCAGCCGCCGCCGCACCGGCCGAACTCGGCTGGGACGACGTGCAGCAGGAAGATCCGCTCGGCCTCGAAGTCGGCTACCGGCTGGTGCCGCTGGTCGATGCCAAGCAGGGCGGCGAGCTGATGGCGCGGATCAAGGGCGTGCGCAAGAAGCTGACTCAGGAACTCGGTTTCCTGGTCCAGCCGGTGCACATCCGCGACAACCTCGAACTCGCGCCCAGCGCCTACCGCATCACCTTGCATGGCGTGCCGGTGGCCAGCGGCCAGGTCTACCCGGATCGCGACATGGCGCTGAATCCGGGCCGTGTATTCGGCACCGTCGAAGGTATCGCCACCAAGGACCCGACCTTCGGTCTCGATGCCGTGTGGATCGAACGCGGTGCCCGCGATCACGCCCAGACGTTGGGCTACACGGTGGTCGATCCGGCCACTGTCGTCGCCACGCATCTGTCGCAGATCGTCAAGGACCACAGCCACGAATTGCTCGGCTTCGATGAAGCCCAGCAGCTGCTCAACGCGCTCGGCAAGAGCGCGCCGAAGCTGGTCGAGGACCTGGTGCCGAAGGTGTTGTCGCTGTCGGCTTTCGTTCGTGTGCTGCAGACCTTGCTCGCCGAGCGCGTGCCGCTGCGGAACCTGCGCGGCATCGCCGAAGCGCTGGCGGAAGCGGCGCCGCGCAGTCAGGAACCCGTCGTCCTCGCGGCCGCGGTACGGGTTGCGCTGTCTCGCCAGATTGTTCAGGAAATCAATGGTCTGGAGCCGGAGCTGCCGGTTCTGACCTTGGCGCCGGCGCTGGAACGCGTCCTGCAGGAAAGCCTGCAAGGAGGTAGCGCAGTGCTGGAACCAGGACTCGCCGAACGGATGCACCAGTCGCTGTCGGACCAGGTGCGCCGCCAGGCGCAGAACGGCCAGCCCGCGGTGCTTCTGGTGCCGGCAGGCCTGCGGCCCTGGCTCGCGAAATTCACGCGTCAGTCGCTGCCGGATCTGCATGTGCTGGCCTACAACGAAGTACCGGAAACCAAGCAGATCCGCCTGATTGGCGCGATCAGCTAAGGCGTCAAGAACGGAGTCTTTGACCGATGAAGATCAAGCGGTTCGTGGCGAAGAACATGCGTGAGGCCATCCGCATGGTTCGCGAAGAACAGGGGCCGGATTCGGTGATCCTGTCGAATCGTCGCGTGCAGGGCGGCATCGAAGTGGTGGCCGCCGTCGATTACGACGAAGCGCTGATGCAGCAGTCGCTGCGTCGCGGCGCGCAGCCGGCGGATGCCATCGAGCCGCCGCTGCCGGAACCGAAACCAGAGCCGTTGATGACGCCAGCACCGGGCAGCGATCGCGTGCCGCTGGATATCCTGCTGGCTGATTTCGGCGATACGGAAGTGGCACCGGCGCCACGGCCATCTGCGCTTATCGGCAGCTATGCACCTGCCCCGATCAATAGCCCGATCCCGATGCCGCGCAGCCAGGCGGCTTCGCTCAGCTATGCACAGTCCGGCAATCAGGCCTTCGCGGTCAGCGCCCAGCCGGGCACTGCACTGGCCTCCCACGAATTCGTCGAACTGCAGCGCGAGCTGGGCGGCATGCGCCGCATGCTGCAGGAACAGCTGGCCGGCATGGCCTGGAACGATCTGCGCCGCCATCATCCGCAGCGCTACACGGTGCTGAAGACGCTGACCGATCTCGGCCTTGATGCACCGCTGGCCCGCGAGATCGCCGAACAACTGCCGGAAACCACCAGCGCCGAACGTGCCCGCTTCCTGCCGCTGGGTCTGCTGGCCCGGCGCATTCCGGTCGCCCAGCACGATGTGGTGCTCGAAGGCGGTGTGATCGCCCTGGTCGGTCCGACCGGCGTCGGCAAGACCACGACCATCGCCAAGCTCGCTGCCCGCTACGCAGAAGCCCATGGCCTGCGCGACATCGCGCTGGTGGCGATGGATCACTACCGCATCGGCGCTGCCGAACAGCTCTACACCTACGGCCGCCTGCTCGGCGTGCCGGTTTACACGGTGACGCCGCAGCAGAGCCTGCGCGACACGCTGGCCAAGCTCTCCGATCGCAAGCTGGTGCTGATCGACACGGTCGGCATGAGCCCGCGTGATGGCGCGCTCGAACAGCAGGTGCAGATGCTCGGCGAAGCCAGCACGCGCCTGAAAGCCTTCCTGACCATTGCCGCCACCAGCCAGTCCGGTGACCAGGACGAAGTAGTGCGCCGCTTCGGCGGTATGGGCCCCGGTAGCAGGATCGCCGGCTGCGTCCTTTCCAAGCTCGACGAAACCACGCGCATCGGCGGCGCACTCAGCGCAGCCATTCGCCACCAGTTGCCGATTGCCTATGTGACCGACGGTCAACGCGTGCCTGAAGACCTGCAGGTGGCCCGCGCCGATCAGCTGGTCATCCGCGCCCAACAACTCGCCCGAGCAACCCCGATGGATATCGATGAAGAAACGATGGCCATGCGCTTCGCATCGAGCATGGCCAACGGTTTCACCCCTGGTTTCGATGGCGGAGTTCAGGCACATGTCTAAGCTCGAGCTTTCCGGCCACGGCACTACGGCCGTGCTTGATCAGGCTGCCGGCCTGCGTCGCCTGAAGCCGGCCCAGCCGGTGCGGGTGATCGCGGTCACCAGCGGCAAGGGCGGCGTCGGCAAGACCAGCGTCTCGGTCAACCTCGCGGTGTCGATGGCACTCGCCGGCCGCCAGGTGATGCTGCTCGACGGCGATCTCGGCCTGGCCAATATCGATGTGATGCTCGGCCTGCAGCCGAGCTACAACCTGGCCCACGTGCTGGAAGGCAAGTGCCGCCTCGAAGACACGCTGATGACCGGCCCGGCCGGTGTGATGATCGTGCCGGCATCCAGCGGCAAGCGGCACATGGCCGAACTGAGCGCCGTCGAGCACGCCGGCCTGGTGCGGGCATTCTCCGAGCTTGATCGACCGCTCGATGTGCTGATCATCGATACCGCTGCCGGCATCGCCGATTCGGTGATCACCTTCAGCCAGGCGTCCCAGGAAGTGATCGTCGTGGTCACCGGCGACCCTACGTCGCTGACCGATGCCTATGCGCTGATCAAGGTGCTGAACCGCGATCACGGCGTCGAGCGCGTGCAGGTACTGGCCAACATGGTCCGTGATGCCGGCGAAGCGCAAAGCGTTTACGAAAGCTTGCGCAGGGTCGCCGAACGCTTCCTCGACATCACCCTGAGCTTCATCGGTGGCATTCCCAACGATGACTGGCTGAAGCGCGCGGTGCGTCGCCAGCGCACCGTGGTCGAGGCCTATCCGAACTGCCCGGCCTCCGAAGCCTTCCGCCAGCTGGCCCGCAAGGCCGACAGCTGGGGCATGCCGACCGGCGCCCGCGGCAATCTGGAGTTCTTCGTCGAGCGTCTGGTCCATTCGCCGCTGCCGCGCCTGGCACCACCGCCCGCGCTGGTGGGAGCTGCGTCATGACCGCCATGCCTCCGGTGCAGGCCTATGCCCGCAGCAGCGGCGCGGCCGTGGTCAATGAAGCGGCGCTGGTCAGCCAGCATCTCGATCTGGTCAAGCGCATTGCCTGGCATCTGGCTGCGCGCCTGCCGGCCAGCGTCGATACCGATGATCTGGTGCAGGCCGGCACCATCGGCCTGATCGAAGCCGCGCGCCATTACAGCGGCGATCGCGGCGCCAGCTTCGAAACCTATGCCGGCATCCGCATCCGCGGCGCGATGGTCGACGAACTGCGCCGGGGTGACTGGGCGCCGCGCTCGGTGCATCGGCGCATGCGTGCGGTGTCGTCGGCGATCCGCGCCATCGAACAGGAATCCGGCCGCGAAGCGCGCGATTCGGAGATCGCCGAAAAGATCGGTGCGTCCCTGAGCGAGTACCACGAGATCGTTCGCGATGCCACGCAGTGCCAGGTGCTGTCGATGCACGGCGGCGCCAACGATGACGACGACGATCGCGACTACGAAGTGGCGGACAGCGCCGCCACGCCGTATGACGCCGTCGAACAGGCCGCGTTCATGACCGCCCTGACGGTGGCCATCGGCGAACTGCCGCCGCGCGAAAAGCTGGTCATGTCCCTGTACTACGACGAAGAACTGAACCTGCGCGAGATCGGCCAGGTCATCGACGTCACCGAATCCCGCGTCTGCCAGCTGCATGGCCAGGCGTTGTTGCGCCTGCGCGCCCGCCTCAGCCAGTGGCGCGACAGCCGCAGCGAAGCCAAGCCCCGCAAGCGTCGCGCCGCAACACCCGTCAACTGAACCCGAGCAAGCAAGCATGGACAAGAACCTCAAGATCCTGATCGTCGATGACTTCTCGACGATGCGTCGCATCGTCAAGAACCTGCTCACCGATCTCGGCTACACCAACACTGCCGAGGCCGATGACGGCAAGACCGCCTGGCCGATGCTGCAGGCCGGCGGCTTCGATTTCGTGGTCACCGACTGGAACATGCCGGGCATGACCGGCATCGACCTGCTGCGTGCGATCCGCGGCGACGACAAGCTGAAAAGCCTGCCGGTGCTGATGGTCACCGCCGAAGCCCAGCGCGACCAGATCATCGACGCCGCCAAGGCCGGCGTGAACGGCTACATCATCAAGCCATTCACGGCGCTGACCCTGAAGGAAAAGCTCGACAAGATCTTTCAGCGGTTCGAGCAGGCGGCGTGAGCGCCGTCGTAGTGAATATTCACGCGAGAACCGTCGAGCGCGAAGCGCCGACGATTCCCGATCGTGCCGAATACATCGGCCGGCTGCGCGAGCTGCTGTCGGCACTCGAAGCCGACGATCAGGGGCTGTTCGAAGCGCGCCTGAATCAGCTGATGCGGCTGCGTGAGGAAGGTCTGTTCGTCAACCTCGCCAAGCTGACCCGCGAGCTGCATCAGGCGGTCAAGGATCTGAACTTCGACGATCGCCTGCAGCAGCTGGCCGGCAGCGAATTGCCGGATGCCTGCCTGCGGCTCGATTACGTGGTCAAGCTCGGCGAGGACGCCGCTCATCGCACGCTCGATGTCTGCGACGACAGCCGCGTGCTGCTCGATCGCCTGAACGGCTGCGTGGTTTCGCTCGACGATATTCGCGAGCGCCTGCCGATGGTCAGCCAGCAGCCGTTCAGAGCGCTGACCGTGGCCAACGACATCGATCAGGTCGAGTACACGATGCGCGAGATCGGCGCCGGCTTGCGCGGCCACTTCTCGACCATCGCCCAGGCCCAGGAATACCAGGACCTGAGCGGCCAGGTGATCCGCCGGGTGATCACCCTGGTGCACAACATCGAAGGCGCCTTGATCACCTTGCTGCGCGCGACCAACGAAGGCCAGCGGACCCCGGCATCGCCGACGGTCAGCGCCAATGGCGAGCTGGCCGGCCCGGCAGTGCCAGGACTGAGCAGCGGCGGCCAGAGCCAGCAGGACGCGGATGCCCTGCTTGCCCAGCTGGGCTTCTGAGCGGACTCCCGGAAAGACAAGACCATGAGTGGCATAGACGACGACATCCGGGCCGACTTCCTCACCGAGGCCGGCGAGTTGCTGGATCGGCTCGGCGAACAGCTCGTCGATCTGGAACGGACACCGGACGATCGCGAACTGCTGAACGCCGTGTTCCGCGCCTTCCATACCGTGAAGGGCGGCGCCGGCTTCTTGAATCTGACGGCGATGGTCGCGCTCTGCCACATCGCCGAGGAAGTGTTCGGCATGCTGCGCGCCGGCCAGCGGCAAATGACCCCGGAGCTGATGGACGCGACCATGCAGTCGCTCGATCAGCTGGTATCGATGATGGCCGAGGTTGCCGCCGGCAATGAGCCGACGCCGGCACCCGATGCGCTGCTCGCTGCGCTGCGCGCGCATGCCCAAAAGGCTCCATCGGCGCCGCCGGTCGCAGTGGTCGCGCCGAAAGCCGCCGCTCCCAAGCCGAAGGCACGCAAGCCGGTGAAGGCTGCGCCCGCCGCCGATCCGAACACGATTTCCGATGACGAGTTCGAAGCGCTGCTAGATGAACTGCACGGCAGCGCTCCGGTGAAAGCCGTCAGCACGGCACCGGTTGCGGACGCGATCAGCGAAGACGAATTCGAAAAACTGCTGGACCTGTACCACGGCAACGGCGCGCCGGGGGCGGCGATTCCCGTCGTTGCACAGGGTTTTGATTCTGTGAAGATGGCGCCCGACGCAAAGCCCGCTCCTGCCGCGAAAGTGGAAGCCAGCACGTCGACGGCCGAAACCACGGTGAGAGTCGACACCACCCGCCTCGACCAGATGATGAATCTGGTCGGCGAGCTGGTGCTGGTGCGCAATCGTTTGAAGACCTTGCGCGGCAAGCATGCAACGGCGGAAGCCTTTTCCAAGAGCGTTGGCGAGCTCGATCACATCACCCGCAGCCTGCAGGACGCGGTGATGAAGATCCGCATGCAGCCGATCAAGAAAGTGTTCTCGAAGTTTCCCAAGCTGGCGCGCGATGTCGCGCGCGGCCTCGGCAAGCAGGTCGATGTCGAGCTGATCGGCGAAGACACCGATCTCGATAAAAATCTCGTCGAAGCGCTGGCCGATCCGCTGGTGCACATGGTGCGCAACAGCGTCGATCACGGCATCGAACTGCCGGCAGCGCGTGCGGCAGCCGGCAAGCCGGCGACCGGCAAGCTAGTGCTTGCAGCCGTTGCCCAGGGCGATCACATCCTGATTTCGGTGCGCGATGACGGCGTCGGCATCGATCCGGAAAAGCTGCGCAAGAAGGTCGTCGAGAAGGGCCTGATGGATGCCGCGCTCGCCGCGCGCCTGACCAGCGACGAATGCCTGCAGCTGGTGTTCATGGCCGGCTTCTCGACCAAGGAACAGGTCTCCGATCTGTCCGGCCGCGGCGTCGGCATGGACGTGGTCAAGTCGAAGATCGTGGCGCTCAATGGAAGCGTCAGCATCGAATCGAAGATCGGCCAGGGCAGCTGCGTGAAGCTGCGCGTGCCGCTGACCCTGGCGATCCTGCCGGCGCTGATGGTTGCCGTCGGCCAGCGTCTGCTGGCGCTGCCGCTGGCCGATGTCTTCGATGTCTTCGCGCTCGATGAAACCCGCCTGCGCCGACTCGATCAGTGGCAGGCGGTGCTCTATCGCGACAGCACCTTGCGGCTGATCGATCTGCAGCAGTGGAGCAATGCCGAAGGCCCGGGCAGTGACTCGCCGCGCCACGTCGTCGTCGCGCAAGCGAATGGCGAGCGCTACGGTTTCATCGTGCACACCGTGAAGGCCCGCGAGGAAGTGGTGATCAAGCCGCTCGGCCTCGGCCTGCGTGGGCTCGCCGGTCTGGCCGGTGCGACGGTGACTGGCGAAGGCCGGGTCGCCTTGATCGTCGATTTCCCTGGCCTGGTGCGCGCCTGGTCGACACGGCTGCACGGCACGCCGGTGTTCTGATGGATTTCCTGAGCATCATCGGTTTCGTGCTGGCGATGATCGCGCTGATCGGCGGCTCGATCCTCAAGGGCAGTGGCGTCGCCGCGCTGTGGGGGCCGGCGGCGTTCGTCATCGTCATCGTCGGCACCCTGGCGGCGATCACCATGCACACGCCGATGGCGACTTTCAAGCGCGGCATGCAGATGGCGAAATGGGTGTTCAAGCCGCCGCATGCCGATGGCCCGGCGCTGATCGCCAAGATCGTCGAATGGAGCAACAGCGCCCGCAAGCAGGGTCTGCTGGCGCTTGAAGGCGCGGTGAATAGCGAGACCGATCCGTTCATCAGGAAGGGCCTGCAGATGCTGGTCGACGGTGCCGAGCCGGAGGTGATCCGCTCGACGCTCGAAGTATCGGTGTCGACGCGAGAGCATTTCGATCTCGCGGGCGCCAAGGTCTGGGAAGGCATGGGCATCTATGCGCCGACCCTCGGCATCATCGGCGCGGTGATGGGCCTGATGGCGGTGATGCAGAACCTCAACGATCCCTCGAAGCTCGGCCACGGTATTTCCGCCGCGTTCGTCGCCACCATCTACGGCATTGCTTCCGCGAACCTGTTCTTCCTGCCGATGGCTTCGAAGCTGAAAGCGACGGTGGCCGATCAGGTGCGCACCCAGGAAATGATCATCGAAGGCCTGATCTCGATCTCCAACGGCGAGAACCCGCGGAACATCGAGGTGAAGCTGTCGGGCTTCCTGCACTAGGCGCGGCAGACATGGCCCGCAAGCGAGGACACGAGGAACACGCCAACCACGAAGCCTGGGCGATCCCCTATGGCGATCTGGTGACCTTGCTGCTGGCGCTGTTCGTGGTGCTGTATTCGATGTCCTCGGTCAACGAAGGCAAGTACCGCGTGCTTTCCGATTCGCTCAACGAAGCCTTCGGCGGCAAGCCGCGGGCGGCACAGCCGATCCAGATCGGCGATCAGCCGCCGCGTGGCGACAAGCCGGCCCTTATCAAACCGCTGCCGAAGATGGCCACGCCGCCGCTGAAAGTGCTGTCCACCGGCAAGCCGGCTGGCGAGCTGCAGCTGATGGCCGATCAGGTGCACAAGGCAATGGCCGACCTGATCGACAAGAACCTCATCCGCGTGCGCCGCACCGAGCTGGCGCTGGAAATCGAGATCGGCACCGACATCCTGTTCGCCAGTGGTGTCGCCGATGTCTCCACTGCCGCACGGCCGGTGCTGGCGCGGCTGGCGGCGATCCTGGAACCGTTCCCGAACAGCATCAGAGTCGAAGGCCATACCGACGATCTGCCGATCGCGACCGTCGCCTATCCCTCCAACTGGCAGCTGTCATCGGCACGCGCGGCAAGCGTGGTGGCGCTGTTCATGGGGCAGGGCATCGCGCCGGTGCGGATGAGCGTGGCCGGCTTCGGTGAGTACCGGCCGCTGGCCTCGAACGACAGCGCCGACGGCCGCAACCGCAATCGCCGCGTGCTGATCGTCATCCCACGCACCGAGCCGCCCACGGTCACCGCCGCTTTCGATGATGGCGATGCCAGCGATCCATCGACGACACCGCTTGCACAGCAGCTCGCCCCGGCCATCGGCCATGGCATCGACAGCAGCAGCTTGCGGCCGACAGCCAATCAAGACCTCGCTGCCGCCACACTGACGCCAGACCCGAAAACAACGCCATGAATATCCGCCCCGCCCAGGACGCCTCCAACCGCTGGGTCACTTTCGAACTTGCCGGCCAGCTCTACGGCCTGGAAATTCTCAAGGTGCAGGAAGTGCTGGCCGATGCCGAAATCGAATCCGTACCCGGCGCACCGAGCATGATTCTCGGTGTCATCAACCTGCGCGGCTCGATCGTGACGATGATCGATCTGCGTCGCCGCCTCGGTCTGGCGCCACGCACGCTGGAGGCGCCGGTCTGCTGCGTGGTCGTCGATTGCAAGGGCGATGGCCGCAGCGAGTCCAGACGCGAACCTGTCGGCCTGCGAGTGGATCGAGTCGTCGACGTGCGCCGCATTGCCGATGCCGCGATCAAGCCGGCACCGGTCACCGGCGGGCAAAAAACGGCAGCTGCGTCCGCCGTGCTCGGCGTGCTCAGCCGGCCGGGCGAAATGCTGACCCTGCTCGATGCCGATCGCCTGGTCACGGGACTCGAATCACCGCTGGCCCATGCGGCCTGAATGCTCCGCCGACAAGCCGACACCGGCCGGGGAACAGGACTTGCCTGAACAGTCTGCAATCCAGGGAATCCAGCCATGAACGCAGCAGCGGCCGAACATGCCGTCACCCATCGTCCGAAAGCCGCCAGACGCTCGCCGAAGGCGGCCGTCAGGCAAGTGCTCAAGCTCGACGCCGATCTCGGCATCGAGCAGACCGCCGCGCTGCGCGAGCAACTGGCCGCTTGTATCGACGATGTCGAACCGGTGGTGTTTGCGGCCGGTGAGGTGCAGCGCCTGCACACCGCCAGCCTGCAACTGCTGCTGATGTTCTGCCGCAGCCGCCAGGCCGCCGGCCACGCCACCGTCTGGCGCGATCCTTCCACTTCCCTGCAGGCCGCCGCGAAAGTGCTCGGCCTTGCCTCACTACTCCAGGTTGATCCCTCATGAGCCAGCGCGTACTTGCCGTCGATGATTCCGCTTCGATGCGCCAGATGGTGGCGTTCACCCTGAAGGCCGCTGGCTACGACGTGGCCGAAGCCGAAGACGGCGCGGTGGCGCTGAAGCTGGCGCAGACCGAGAAATTCCGTCTGGTGCTGGCCGACGTCAACATGCCGAACATGGACGGCCTGACCCTGGTCAAGAACCTGCGCACGCTGGCCGACTACAAGTTCACGCCACTGCTGATGCTGACTACCGAATCGACGCCGGAAAAGAAGGCCGAAGGCAAAGCTGCGGGTGCCACGGGCTGGCTGGTGAAGCCATTCAATCCGGATCAGTTGATTGCGACGATTCAGCGGGTTTTGAGCTGAAGTAACGACGCCCCTGCTGGTCTCTCCTCTCCCCTCGCGGGGCCAGAGCATGCCTCTGGCGGCTGGGGATGAGGGACGCTGCTCAATGGAGTAGTGATCTCAATCGATGAGAGCCGTCCCTCACCCAACCCTCTCCCGGAGGGAGAGGGCTTTTTGCGCTGTGCTCGTGGATAGACCGAGCCGCTGCTGCAAGCTTGTTCAAGCCCTGATTTCAACTTCCATCGCGTCAAGGATTTGTCTTCGCGCTTCTGGAACACGGCTTGCCTGTTTGCCTGCAGAACCCGCTTAGCGACGGCGCCCGAGGCGCTTTCGCCTGCGCCACCTGCAGCCGGCAGCGAACGAGACAGGCCCATGACGCATCTCCCTTTGTCCTTCTGTGACGGTACGCAAGAGAGCCGCGCGTGAGCATTGATCTCGAACGCTTCCACAAGAGTTTCTTCGAGGAAAGTTTCGAAGGGCTCGATGTCATGGAGCAGGCGCTGCTGGCGCTGAACATCTCGGCCGCCGATGCCGAAACGATCAACACCATCTTCAGGGCTGCGCACTCGATCAAGGGCGGTGCGGCTACGTTTGGCTTCGCCAGCGTCGCCGACTACACGCATGGCGTGGAAACGCTGCTGGACCAGATGCGCAGCGGCAAGCGCCAGGTCACCAAGGCCGATGTCGATCTGCTGCTGAGAGTCGTCGACGTGTTGCGCGGCCTGCTCGGTGCGGCGCGTGACGGTACCGCGTTCGACGCAGCAGCGGTCACGTCGACACAAGCCGAAATCGCGCTGGCGCTTGCTGGAGCAGCGCCTGTGGCGGTCGCCGCCATCAAGCCCGCGATCGTCGCCGCGCCAACGGGCTGGCTGATCCGCTTCGAGCCGAAGGCCGATCTGTTCCGCAGCGGCAACGATCCGTTGCGGATCATTCGCGGGCTCGATGCGTTGGGGCCGATGGATGTGGAAGTGGATACCGCCGGCCTGCCGTCGTTCGCCGATGCCGACGCCGAATCCTGTTACCTGGCCTGGACCCTGCGCCTGCATGGCGATGCCACGCGCGGTGAGGTGGAGGAACTGTTTTCCTGGGTCGAGGACGAGTGCCGTCTGCTCATCGAGCCGCTGGCTGCCGCGATCAGCATCGATGCTCCGGCGCTTGCCAAAACGGTGGTCAGCATCGAGCCGGGCAAGCCGGCGCTGGCGCTGGTCAAGTCAGCCGAGCCTGCGAATTCGACCGCTGCCGCGACGCCGCGCCAGGGCGATGCCGGTTCGATCCGAGTCGGCACCGAAAAGATCGATACGCTGATCAACCTGGTCGGCGAGCTGGTGATCACCCAGGCGATGCTGACCCAGCGCGCTGCCGATCTCGATCCGGTGCAGTACGAAAAGCTGCTCAACGGCTTGTCCCAGCTCGATCGCAATACGCGGCTGCTGCAGGAAGCGGTGATGGCCACAAGGATGCTGCCGATGGAAGCGGTGTTCAGCCGCTTCCCGAGAGTGGTGCGCGATCTCGCCACCAAGCTCAACAAGCAGGTGCGTCTGGTCACCGTTGGTGAGCAGACCGAACTCGACAAGTCGGTGATCGAGAAGATCACCGATCCGCTCAATCATCTGGTTCGCAACAGTCTCGATCACGGTCTGGAAACGGCGGCTGATCGCATCGCCAAGGGCAAGGACGCCACCGGCACCATTCGCCTCAGCGCCTCGCATCAGGGCGGCAATATCGTCATCGAAGTGTCCGATGACGGCCGGGGTCTGGATCGCGCCCGCATCCTCGCCAAGGCGCAGGAGAAGGGCATTGCCTGCAGCGAGACGATGGCCGATGCCGAGGTCTGGCAACTGATCTTCGCGCCTGGTTTCTCGACCGCCGAACAGGTCACCGATGTCTCCGGCCGCGGCGTCGGCATGGACGTGGTCAAGCGCAACATCCAGGCGCTGGGTGGCTCGGTGGATCTGTCATCGCCGGCCGGCAGCGGCACGCGGGTGATCATCCGTCTGCCGCTGACCCTGGCCATTCTCGATGGCATGTCGGTCGCCGTCGGTGAGGACGTCTACATCCTGCCGCTGGGCTCGGTGATCGAATCGCTGCAGCCGCTGCCGGAGCAGGTCAAGCGCATGGCCGGGCAGGGCACCGTGGTCCGCGTGCGCAACGAATATCTGCCGCTGATGGATCTGCGCGAATGGTTCGGCCTGCCCGGCCAGCGCCGCCTGCCACAGGACGCGATCGTGGTCATCGTCGAATCCGAAGGCCGGAAGCTGGCGATGCAGATCGATGAACTGGTCGGCCAGCAGCAAGTGGTGATCAAGAGCCTGGAGGCGAATTACCGCCGGGTTCGCGGCGTTTCCGGCGCGACGATTCTCGGCGATGGCCGGGTGTCTCTGATCATCGATGTCGGCGCCATCGTGCGGCTGTCCAGCCAGTCGGCCGCGGCCTGAAAGAAATGCGACGCCAGACCTGGCGCTCCACCCACAGTATCCCGAGAGTCATCCCATGAACACTGCAGCAGGCGAATACGCCGCGATCAACGCACAGGCCGATGGCAATGGTCAGCCCAACGAGTTCCTGACCTTCACGCTGGGCGACGAGGAGTACGGCGTCGACATCCTCAAGGTGCAGGAGATTCGTGGCTACGACACCGTGACCCGCATTCCCGATGCGCCGGATTTCATCAAGGGCGTGATCAATCTGCGCGGCACCATCGTTCCGGTGATCGACATGCGGATCAAGTTCCGGCTCGGCAAGGTCGAGTACAACTCGTTCACGGTGATGATCATCCTGAACGTCGCTCGCAGAGTCGTCGGCATGGTCGTCGATGGTGTTTCCGACGTCATGCAACTGACACCCGAACAGATCCGTCCGGCGCCGGAATTCGGCAGCGCGGTGAACGCCCGCTTCATCACCGGTCTCGGTGCCTTCGATCAGCGAATGCTGATCCTGATCGACATCGAAAAGCTGCTGTCCGGCGCCGACATGGCGCTGATGGCCGGCCCCGAAGCGCAGTCGCAGGCGCTCCAGTAACAAGCCCTGCAAATCATCTGACAAGCCCGTTTTCCGGCACCCCGCGCGGGAACCGGAATTGCAGAAACCCGACGACACCTGTCCCTGTCTCTCATTCAGGACCCGACTCATGAAATTCCTCGATTCCCTGTTCTCCCGCTCAGCCGACCGTAAGCGGATCGCCGATTACGCCTGCCGCATCGAGGCCATCGACAAGGTGCAGGCGATCATCGAGTTCTCGCTCGACGGCCAGGTGCTCACCGCGAACCAGAACTTCCTGGCGCTGACCGGCTACCGGCTCGACGAGATCGTCGGCCAGCATCATTCGTTGTTCGTGACGCCGGAAGAACGCGCCAGCATCGACTACCGACTGTTCTGGGAAAAGCTCGGCAAGGGCAACTTCGATTCCGGCCAGTACCGGCGCATTGCCAAGGGCGGCCGCGAGGTCTGGATCCAGGCCACTTACAACCCCGTGCACGGCCCGGATGGCAAGCTGGTCAAGGTGGTCAAGTTCGCCACTGACATCACCGAATCGAAGATCAGGGCAGCCGATTACGAAGGCCAGCTGAACGCCATCGGCAAGGCCCAGGCGGTGATCGAATTCACGCTGGGCGGCAAGGTCATCCAGGCCAACGACAACTTTCTGAAAACCGTCGGCTACACGATCGAGGAAGTGCGCGGCCAGCATCATTCGATGTTCGTCACGGCGGAGCAGAAGAACTCGATCGACTATCGCCTGTTCTGGGAAAAGCTCGGCCGTGGCGAGTACGACGCCGGCCAGTATCGCCGCGTCGGCAAGGGCGGCCGGGAACTCTGGCTGCAGGCTTCCTACAACCCGATCTACGGCCCGGATGGCAAGGCCTTCAAGGTGGTCAAGTACGCCACCGACATCAGCGAAGCCAAGCTGAAAGCCGCGGACTACGAAGGCCAGCTGTCGGCCATCGGCAAGTCGCAGGCGGTGATCGAATTCTCGACCAGCGGCAAGATCATTCACGCCAACGACAACTTCCTGAAAGCGGTCGGCTACACGCTCGATGAAGTCCGCGGCCAGCATCACAGCCTGTTCGTCACCGCAGCGGAAAAGGACAGCGAGGCCTATCGGACTTTCTGGGACAAGCTCGGCCGCGGCGAATACGATGCCGGGCAGTATCGGCGGATCGGCAAGGGCGGCCGCGAAATCTGGATTCAGGCCAGCTACAACCCGATCCTCGATCCTTCGGGCAGGCCGTATAAGATCGTCAAATACGCCACCGACATCACTGAAGCCAAGCTGCAGGCGGCGGATTTCCACGGCCAGATCGCGGCGATCGGCAAGGCCCAGGCGGTGATCGAATTCTCGCTGGACGGCCGCATCCTCAACGCCAACGACAACTTCCTGGCAGCCACCGGTTATCGGCTGGACGAGATCAAGGGCCAGCATCATTCGATGTTCGTCGACACCGCCGAGCGCAACGGTGCGGAGTACGCCGCGTTCTGGGTCAAGCTCGGCCGTGGCGAATACGACGCGGGCCAGTATCGTCGCGTCGGCAAGGGCGGCCGCGAACTGTGGCTGGAAGCCAGCTACAACCCGATCCTCGATCCGGCCGGCCGGCCGTTCAAGGTGGTCAAGTACGCCACCGACATCACCGATGCCAAATTGCGCGCCGCCGACTACACCGGCCAGCTGAATGCGATCGGCAAGGCCCAGGCGGTGATCGAATTCACGCTGGACGGCAAGATCGTCCAGGCCAACGACAACTTCCTCAATGCACTCGGCTATCGCGCCGATGAGGTGGTCGGCAAGCATCACGCGATGTTCGTCGACCCGCTGACCCGCAGCAGTGCCGAGTACGCGAATTTCTGGGCCAAGCTCGGCCGCGGCGAGTATGACGCCGGCCAGTACAAGCGCATCGGCAAGGATGGCCGTGAGGTCTGGATCCAGGCCAGCTACAACCCGATCCTCGATCCGTCCGGCCGGCCGTTCAAGGTGGTCAAGTACGCCACCGACATCACCGCCGCGAAGATGCAGGCGGCCGATTACGCCGGCCAGCTGGACGCGATCTCCAAGGCCCAGGCGGTGATCGAATTCACCCTCGATGGCAAGGTGGTGCACGCCAACGAAAACTTCTGTAACGCGCTCGGCTATCGGCTGGACGAGATCAAGGGCCAGCATCACTCGCTGTTCGTCGATGCCGCTGCACGCAACAGCCCGGAGTACACGCAGTTCTGGACCAAGCTCGGCCGCGGCGAGTTCGATGGCGGCATCTACAAGCGCATCGCCAAGGGCGGCCGCGAAGTGTGGATCCAGGCCACCTACAACCCGATCATCGGGCCGGACGGCAAGCCGCTGAAGGTGGTCAAGTACGCCACCGACATCACCGAAGCCAAGCTGAAGGCGGCGGTCTACGAAAGCCAGCTCGACGCCATTTCCAAGACCCAGGCGGTGATCAAGTTCACGCTCGACGGCAAGATCATCGACGCCAATCAGAACTTCCTCAACGCCACCGGTTATGCGCTCGACGAGATCGTCGGCAAGCATCACGGCATGTTCGTCGACCCGGCGCTGCGGGGCTCTTCCGAGTACAAGCAGTTCTGGGAAAAGCTCGGCCGCGGCGAAGCCGAAACCGGCCAGTACCGCCGCTACGGCCGGGATGGCCGCGAGCTCTGGCTGAACGCGTCCTACAACCCGATCGTCGATGCCGCCGGCCGCCCGACCCAGGTCATCAAGTACGCCACCGACATCACCGCGCAAAAGGTGAAGGACACCGATGCCGCCGGCCAGATGGCTGCTGTCTACCGCGCCCGCTGTGCGATCCAGCTGACCCTCGATGGCACCATAACGCTGGCCAACGACAACTTCTGCCGCGCCACCGGCTACACCGCCGAAGACCTGATCGGCCGTCACCACGACATGCTGCTGGAGCAGACGCCGCAGGCGCTTGCCGAAGGCCGCGAACTGGTGGCCCGGATCAATCGCGGCGACAGCCCGAACGGCCAGTTCAAGCGCATCGGCAAGGACGGCAAGGTGGTCTGGTTCCAGGCCAACTACAACTCGATCCTCGATCTCGCCGGCAAGCCCTGCAAGGCCGCGATCTTCGCCACCGACGTCACCGATCAGGTCAACGCCCAGCTGGCGCTGAACCGCGCGGTGGAGCAGACGCAGGCGGTGGCGATGGCGGCCAAGGAAGGCGATCTCACCCAGCGCGTGCCGCTGGACGACAAGTCCGGCCAGATCCGCGAGCTGTGCGGCGGCGTCAACGCGCTGGTCGAGAACATGGCCAGCGTCGTCACCCGGATCAAGGATTCCACCGAAGCGATCAATACCGCGGCACGCGAGATCGCCAGCGGTAACAGTGATCTTTCGGCACGCACCGAGCAGCAGGCCGCTTCGCTCGAAGAGACGGCCAGCTCGATGGAAGAGCTGACCTCGACGGTGAAGCAGAACGCCGAGAACGCTCGCCAGGCCAATCAGCTGGCGCTAGGTGCCTCGGATGTCGCGCTCAGAGGCGGCAAGGTGGTCGGCGAAGTGGTCGGCACGATGAGCGATATCCAGGCGTCGTCGAAGAAGATCGTCGACATCATCAGCGTCATCGATGGCATCGCCTTCCAGACCAACATCCTGGCGCTGAACGCGGCAGTCGAAGCAGCACGCGCCGGCGAACAGGGCAGGGGCTTCGCGGTGGTGGCAGCCGAAGTGCGCAGCCTGGCCCAGCGTTCCGCCGGTGCCGCGAAGGAGATCAAGAGCCTGATCGGCGATTCGGTCGAGAAGGTCGGCAACGGCACGCGCCTGGTCGAGAACGCCGGCAAGACCATGGAAGAGATCGTCACCAGCGTGAAGCGGGTGACCGACATCATGGCCGAGATTTCCGCGGCTTCGCAGGAGCAGAGCCAGGGTATCGAACAGGTCAACCAGACCATCACCCAGATGGACGAAGTGACCCAGCAGAACGCCGCGCTGGTCGAGGAAGCCTCGGCCGCCGCCCGCTCGCTGGAAGCGCAGGCCAACGGCCTGAGCGAAGCGGTGGCCGGCTTCCGGGTCAGCGAGCGCGATGCTGAAGTGATGCCGCGCGCATCGGCCCCGATGACCACCACCGTACCGCTGCGCGCCGCTGCGCGACCGAAGCCGGCACCGCGTCGTACCGCGGCTGCTCCGGCACCGGCGCGAGCTGCCGGTGGCGAACAGTGGACCGAGTTCTGAGGCTTCCGAAATGAGCCTTGCAGCCACCCACGTCGATAACGGCGAAGTTGGAGACGAACGTGACTTCAACTTCACCGCCCGCGATTTCGAGCGCGTGCGGGGGTTGATCCACGCCAAGGCCGGCATCGCGCTTTCGGAATCGAAGCGCGACATGGTCTACAGCCGCCTGGGCCGGCGGCTGCGGGCCTTGTCGCTCGACAGCTTCAAGGCTTATCTCGATCAACTGGAAGCGCGCAACGATGCCGATGAATGGCAG
>NZ_CAISIQ010000129.1 GCF_903885465.1 uncultured Nevskia sp. | reverse complement strand
GCGACAGCCGTTCTCGAACGGCAGCAATCAACAGGACTGCGTGCCCGAGGCTGGCTATCGAGACGCCGACCGCTTCCCGGATGGCCCGAAACTGCCGGTCGAGTACGGCGACAGCGAAGATCTACCGCTGCGCCCGTTCGGCCAGGATCTGTTCATCGCCGGCGCCACCACCTTCGCCCCGGCAACCGATATTCCCGTGCCGGCCGATTACGTCGTCGGCCCGGGCGATTCGGTGCGCGTGCAGCTGTTCGGTAGCGAGAACGGCAACTACAGCCTGCTGGTCGGCCGCGATGGTCAGATCAATTTTCCGAAGCTGGGCCCGATCGCGGTCGCCGGCCAGCGTTTCGAGAACGTCCGCCAGTTGCTGTCGGAACGGGTGAGCCGCGAACTGATCGGCGTGCAGTCGAGCATTTCGCTCGGCGAACTGCGATCGGTGCGCGTGTTCCTGTTGGGTGACGTACGCCAGCCCGGTTCCTACACGGTCAGTTCGCTGGCGACGATCACCAATCTGCTGTTCGTGGGCGGGGGCATCACCGAAGTCGGTTCGCTGCGCAAGGTTCAGCTGAAGCGCAACGGCCGCCTGCTGCAGACGCTGGACCTGTATTCCCTGCTGCTGCGCGGCGATTCCACCGGCGATCTGCGCCTGCAGCCCGGCGACGTGGTGTTCGTGCCGCCGGTGGGTGCGCGCGTCTCGGTAGCCGGCGCGGTCAAGCGGCCGGCGATCTACGAGCTCGAGGGCGAACAGACGCTCGGCGCCATCGTGCAGCTTGCTGGCGGTCTGCTGGCCACGGTCAACACCAGCACCGCGCAGATCGAGCGTTATGAAGGCAATAGCCGTTCGATTCGCCAGATCGAGCTGTCGAAGGCCGCCGATCTCAACCTGCCGGTTCGCGATGGCGATTTCCTCAGAGTCGGCCCGGTGGCCACGGCGATCGACGACAAGGTGCGGGTCATCGGCTATGTGAAGTATCCGGGTCCGTACCAGTGGAGCCGTGGCTACGATCTGCGCAGCCTGCTCGGCACTGCCCAGATCAGGTCCAGCGACGCCCGCTCCGAGGCCTATCTGCCGCTCGGCTTGATCGAGCGCACCAATCCGGCGACTGGCGTGCGCGGCTGGATCAGCTTCAATGTCAGCGTTGCCGTCGATCCCGCCAGCGCGGCGATCCCGCTCGAGCGAGATGACCGCATCGTCATCCTGACCCGCGAGGACATTGCCTTCCTCGATTCCAAGGAAGTCCGTGCAGTAGCCGGCGGCAATGCCAAGCCAGGCACCGAGTGCGAAGCGCTGAAGCTGATTGCCGACGTCGCCAATTCCGAACGCGCAGCGCGATTTCTGAAGGCCTATACCGCCGAGAACACGCGCGAGAACAAGCTGATGACGCGCAGCGATGTCGATTACGAGCGTTGCCCGGATCTGTTCCGCGCTGCGCCGCGCGCCTTGCAGTATCTGCTCGAGGAATCGACGGCGGTCTACGGCGAAGTGCGCCGCCCCGGCATCTACCCGATCGCTCGCGGCACGCCGCTGAACACGCTGATCGATGCTGCCGGCGGTCTGAGCAACGAATCGGATGCCGCCAATGTCGAGTTCGTGTCCTATGACGCGGCGCTGAAGAACGGCAAGTCCAGTTACCAGACGCTGAACGTCAGCGATGCCG
>NZ_CAISIQ010000128.1 GCF_903885465.1 uncultured Nevskia sp. | reverse complement strand
TTGGGGGTAAAGCGCGTAAGCGCATTCCGTCTTCCGCACTGCTTACGATTTATTTCAGATGTGATGCTCAACCCCGCTGTCCACCTCCTGAGCGTTCGCACGGCCGCAGCCTCACCGTCATAACAGGCCCTGACCAAGCAAGTGAACAGGAGCGCCCCATGTGCCGAAACATCCGCCCGCTACACAACTTCGAGCCGCCGGCGACCGAGGACGAGGTGCGTGCTGCGGCCCTGCAATTCGTCCGCAAGCTCAGCGGCTACAACGCGCCGTCGAAGATCAATGAAGCGGTGTTCGGGCGGGCCGTCGACGAGATAACCACAGCGGCAAGCCGGTTGATCGACTCGCTGGTGACCCTGAGTCCGCCGAAGAATCGCGATGTGGAACGCGCGAAGGCGGCACTGCTGTCGGCGCAGCGCTTCGGTACGCGATGAGGCTGGCGTGGCGGGCCTTGTGCGGCTTTGGCCTGCTGGCGCTTGCGGCTTGTACCGGCACGCCTGAATTGCCGGAAGGGCCGGCGATCAGTCCGAGCCAGGCTCGGGCGCTGATCGAACGGCTGCTGCCAGAGCGCATTGCTGATCGCAGCGGCTGGGCTGTCGATATCTACGCCAGCTTCGCGGCGATGGACCTGGCGCCGACGCCGTCGAACGTCTGTTCGGTGATCGCGGTCGCCGAGCAGGAATCGGGCTTTCAGGTTGATCCAGCGGTGCCGGGTCTCGCGGCCATCGCCTGGAAGGAGATCGACACGCGGGCTGCCGCTCACAGCGTGCCGAAGCTGGTGGTGCATACCGCGTTGCGGGTGAACTCGCCGGATGGCCGCAGCTATGCCGAGCGTATCGACGCAGCGAAGACAGAGCGAGAGTTGAGCGACATCTTCGATGACCTGATCGGCAGCTTGCCGCTAGGCCGCACCTTCTTTGCCGATCGCAATCCGGTGCGCACTGGCGGGCCGATGCAGGTCAGCATCGCTTATGCGGAGCAGCAGGCCGAGCGACGGCTGTATCCGTATCCGGTCGAGCAGTCGCTGCGTCGCGAGGTGTTCACGCGGCGCGGCGGCCTGTATTTCGGCATTGCCCATCTGCTCGACTATCCGGCCAGCTATCAGGACCTGATCTATCGCTTCGCCGATTTCAACGCCGGCCATTACGCCAGCCGCAACGCGGCGTTCCAGAGCGCGCTGAGTCTGTTGTCCGGCATTCCACTGGCGCTGGATGGCGATCTGCTGCGCATCGGTGGCGAGGACGACAAGCCGGGCCAGACCGAGCTTGCCGCGCGGGTGCTGGCCAAGCGCCTGGAGTTGAGCAACGGCGATATCCGCGACGATCTGCAGCGAGGCGATGCCGCAAACTTCGAGCGCACCACGCTCTACGAACAGGTCTTCGAACGCGCCGAGCGGGCCGAAGGCCGGCCGCTGCCGCGTGCCGTGTTGCCGCAGATCCAGCTCAAGAGCCCGAAGATCACTCGCAAGCTGACCACTGACTGGTTCGCCAAGCGCGTGGACGAGCGCTACCAGCGCTGTCTGCAGCGGGCGCCGTGATCGTTCAGCCGAGCAGCAGCCAGAGCCAGACCGGCAGCACCGCGAAGTAGAGCAGGGTGGTTGCCACCAGCACCGAGGCGAGCAGTTCGGTATCCAGCCCGTAGCGTTCGGACAGCATCACCGTCGCCATCATCGTCGGCATGCCGGCCAGCAGGATGATCGACACCGATAGTTCGCTGCGTCCCAGAAACGGCAAGCAAAGTGCGGCGACCAGCGCCGGCATCAGCACCAGCTTGAGCAGGCAAGCCACCGCGAGCAGGCCGGGGCGCTTGCGCAGCGCAGTCGGGGACAGCGACATGCCGATGGTCAGCAGCATCGCCGGCACCGCGGCCTGGCCGAGCAGTTCGGCGGTGCGGTCGATCGCGATGGGATTCGGCAGGCCGAGCAGGTTCACCGCGAAGCCCGCAGCGAAGGCCCAGACCGGCGGCAGGCGCGAGAAGCTGCGCAGGAAGGTCGCGAGACTGAAGCCTGCGCCGTCACCGTCGACCTTGCCCCAGGCGCTGGCCAGGCCGGCGCCGAAGCTCCAGAACAGCATCGACACGCCGAGGATGTCGGCATAGACGGCGAAGCGCGCCGCTTCGTCGCCGTACAAGGGCTGCAGCACCGAGAGACCGATCGACAGGATGTTGCCGAACGAGCAGGCAATGATCAGCGCGCCGAGCTGCCGCCGCTCGAGTTTTGGAAACAGGCCGCTGCGCGCGAACACCAGCCAGGCCAGCGCGGCGGCGATCAGCAGGCCCACCCAGGTGTACAGCGGCACCCAATAGAAATCCGCGCCGAACCGCGCGTGGCTGACCACGTGATAGGCCAGCCCCGGATAGAACGCGTACATCACCAGCAGATTGATCGCGCGGCGCGCCTGCAGTGCATCGAGGCCACCGGGCGCGGTGAGCTTCCACAGATAACCGAAGGCGATCAGCAGGGCGATGGGGGCAAGACTTTCGCCCAGCGAGATCAGCAGGTGTTCGGACATTTCGGAACGTCGGGAATCAGGTGGGCTGGCGCGGGGCAGCCGAAACGGGTCTGGATGGGAAGAGATGATGCAGCAGTTGCCAAGGCTGCAAGCTGGTCAGCCCTCATTGATGAAGCCCGGCCCGGCACTGCAAGCTGGCCATCCGTGATCGATCGCCTTCGCTCACGGACATGACAAGAACGACAAAAGCCAGGGGAGTGACATGCACGAGACCATCAGCGCGCGCTTCGATTTCGCGGCCCACCATGTCGATGTGCTCGGCAGCCGCATGCATTACCTCGATACCGGCCCGGTCGGCGACGAGGTAGTGCTGTTCCTGCATGGCAATCCAACCTCGTCCTATCTCTGGCGCAACATCATTCCGCACGTTGCGCCGAAGGCACGCTGCATCGCCCCGGATCTGATCGGCTTCGGCAAGTCCGACAAGCCCGATATCGGCTACCGCTTCGAAGACCACGTTCGCTACATCGATGCCTTCATCGAGACGCTGGGGCTGAAGCGGCTGACTCTGGTGGTGCATGACTGGGGTTCGGCGATCGGCCTGAACTGGGCGCGTCGCCATGCCGATCGGGTCAAGGGCATTGCGCTGATGGAGTTCATCGCGCCGGTGAAGTCATGGTCGGACTGGCCGGAGAATCTGCAGCCTGTGTTTCAGGCATTCCGCACGCCGGTCAGTGGCGAGGCCATGGTCATCGAGCAGAACTTCTTCATCGAAAAAGTGCTGCCGGGCGCCGTGGTGCGCGGGCTGACGGAAGAGGAGATGGTCCACTACCGCGCACCGTTCCACGACAAGGCCACGCGCAAGCCGATGCTGGTGTTCCCGAACCAGTTGCCGATTGCTGGGCAGCCTGCCGATGTCGTCGCCGCCACCGAGGCCTACATGGCCCTGGCTGAGTGAGACCGAGGTTCCGAAGCTGTTGTTCTGGGGCACGCCGGGCGTGCTGGTCACGCCCGCGCTTGCTGCGCACTACGCAAAGACCTTCCCCCAGCTGCGCAGCGTCGATATCGGGCCGGCACTGCATTACGTGCAGGAAGACCATCCGCATCTGATCGGCAGCACCATTGCGGCGTGGATGGGCGAACAACAGGCAAGCGTCCAGTCTGTGTAAGGCGGAGAGAGGCTCGGGGTCCAGATCGAAAGGTATGCTGGCCGGCACTCCCTGACGTTCGAACCTCCGATGCGCAACCTGGACTTCACCTCCTGGCAGTCACTCATCTCCACCTTGCTGGGGCTGGCGGTCATCACCCTGATCGGGGTCGGCATCCGCATCATGGTGATGCAGACGATTCAGCAGCGCCGCGAGCGGGAGAACCGGCAGATCAACGAGCGCCTGCGCATTCTGATCGCCGCCTACAAGACGCTGGGCGGCTCGTTCACCGGCGAGCTGATGGTCGATCCGTTTCATCTACGCGATCTGAAACGGCGCAGCGAGGAAAGCGGCGAGGCCGAGCTGTCGGCCCCGAGTGAACGTACCCGGCGCATGCGCGATGCCGTCGAGGCGGCGCTGTCGGACATCGTGCTGCTCGGCACTGAAGAACAAGTTGCATTGGCTGCGCAAGCCGCCAACGAACTGGTCGCCGGTCGGCGCATCGAAACGGCGGCGCTGGTTGTTTCACTGCGCAATTTCATTCGTGGCGTGCTGGATCTCGAACCGGTGGCGGCGAGCGTTGCCATTCCCAAGCAGGGGCCTTCGCGTCCCGGTGTCGGTTCGAAAGACAAGGGCGAGAAGGGCAAGGACGACGCCCGCGGCGGCAAAGGCGGCGGCGGTGGTGGTGGCAATGACGGAATGGGCGCTGGCGCCGGTGTTGGCCTCGGAGCTGGCCTGGGGATCGGTGCGCATGGCCTGTCGAATGACGACCATGATCCTGGCCGCTAGGTCGACAATCGAGCGCATGAATCCCACCCGTAGCGCATGACGCCGCTCGACAGCCTGCACAACTTCGTTGATGCGCTCTCGCCGCCGGTACGGGCAGCGCTGGATGCGGTCAGCGCTTCCCGCAGCCTGCCGGCGGAGAGCCGCCTGCTTCGCGCCGGCACGCTGCCGAAAGAGGTTTTCCAGATCACCGGGGGGCGCGTGAAGTACAGCGCCTGGGATCACCTGGGCCGCGAGACCGTGCTGACCTACATGACCCGTGGCGACTGGGTGGGGCTGTCCGAGATGTTCACCGAGCTGCCGTCGGCCTGGAATGTCGCGGCGCAGTCTCCAGTCATAGTTCGGGTGATCAAGCGCCGTGACTTTCTTCGCTTGATCGACGAACACCCGGAGCTATCGCGGCAGCTGCTGAAGATGTTCGCGCTGCGCTTCAGCTTGCATCGCCTGTTCGGGCTCGATCACAGCGCGCTGTCCTTGAAGGAGCGGCTGGTCAAGATGCTGTACTTCCTGTCCTTCAGCTACGACAAGGATGCTGCGGACGATCAGGCCGTGTTCATGAAGCTGTCCCAGGAAGAGCTTGGCAAGATCGTTGGTGCCTCACGCCAGAAGCTCAACCCGGCGCTGAAATCGCTGGAGCGGGAACAGATGCTGGATGTGCACATCGGTGGCGTCAGCTTGCGCAGCCGCACCGCCATCGTTCAGCGCTATGGCCATCTGCTGCAGGCCGTCGAGCCG
>NZ_CAISIQ010000127.1 GCF_903885465.1 uncultured Nevskia sp. | reverse complement strand
CCCGTTCCCATCCCGAACACGGTAGTGAAACAGCTCAGCGCCGATGGTAGTGTGGCTAAGACCATGCGAGAGTAGGACACTGCCAGGCTCCAACCAAAACCCCCTGATCGTTAAACCGGTCAGGGGGTTTTCCTTTGTAGGTCGTTCTATAAAACAGAGAGTCAAGCTGTCGGGCGGAATAGCTGAAAACGACTGCTCGCTTCAATCTCGTAATAATCAGCAGGGCCACCTGCGCGCAGCACCGGATGCGCCGCTGCAGTGTCGTAGATTCCATTCTTCAGCAACGATCTGGAGATATGAACTGCAACGACTTCGCCTAGTACCAGCCAGCTATCAGCCAGCGCTCCGTCGTGGCCCTTCAGCTGGATGATCTGAGTCATCCGGCATTCAAAGGACACCGGACTTTCGGCGACTCGCGGTGGCTTGATAAGACGTGACGCGGCAGGCGTGAGACCGGCCAGCACGAACTCGTCGACTTCCGGCGACACCGGCGCGCAACTCGCGTTCATGGCTACTGCGAGTGGACGTGTCACTAGGTTCCAGGCGAACTCCCCGGTTTGCTCGATGTTCCGCACGGTGTCCTTGTAGCCGATACTCGAGAACCCGATGATCGGCGGTACGTAATTGAATGCATTGAAGAAACTGTAGGGCGCCAGGTTGCGTCCGCCTTCTGCGTCCTGACTCGAAATCCAGCCGATCGGCCGTGGGCCGACGATCGCGTTGAACGGATCGTGCGGCAGGCCGTGCCCGTTCCGAGGCTCGTAGTAGTGATCGCGTTCGGATTCAGACATGAGGAGGCAGTGTTCGGAAGGACCCGTCGATTCTGCCTCGTTCGTCATGGACCCGTGCCCCGCCTTCCGGACACAACTTCCTCAGCTGTTACCGAAAAGCCAGGGATCACCGCCGCTTGCCGGTTCTTGATCGATTGACGTCAAGCAAAGTCCGCGGCTGCCGATAGACGAGGTGAACGCCGCTGTTCTCGTCCATCGCCCGGAATCCGCCATGTTGCCCATTGTTGGCTCTCTCGTTGTCATTGCCAGTGTGCTCGGCGGCTTCGTGCTGTCTCACGGTCAGATCATGGCGCTCTGGCAGCCTTATGAACTGCTGGTGATCGGCGGTGCTGCGTTCGGCGGCTTCCTGATCGCCAATCCGATGAAAGTGGTCAAGGCGGTGTTCTCCAGCGTGATCTCGGTGCTGAAGGGGCCGCACTACAAGAAGCAGAGTTATCTCGAGATTCTCGGGCTGATGTACGAACTGCTCAGTACCGCCCGCAAGAGCGGCATGATGTCGCTGGAAACGCACATTGAAGATCCGGCCGCGAGCACGATCTTTTCGAAATATCCGAGCATTGCCAAAGATCATCATCTGCTCGAGTTCATCACCGACTGCCTGCGGATGATCGTGTCCGGCAACATGAGTCCGCACGAGCTGGAACCGCTGCTCGATCTGGAACTGGAAACCCACCATCACGAAGCAGAAGCGCCGGCCCATGCGCTGACGCGGGTATCCGATTCGCTGCCGGGTTTCGGCATCGTTGCCGCCGTGCTTGGCATTGTCATCACGATGGGGGCGATCGGCGGTGATATTGCCGCCGTCGGCGAGCATGTCGCTGCAGCCTTGGTCGGTACCTTCCTCGGCATCCTGCTTGCCTACGGTTTCGTCGGCCCGCTGGCGATTGCGGTGGAAACCGTCGCCAAGGCGGATTCCAAGGCTTACGAATGCGTGAAGATGGCGCTGGTTGCCAACCTCCATGGCTACAACCCGAACATCGCGGTGGAGTTCGCCCGCAAGTCGCTGACGATCGACATGCGGCCCAGTTTTTCGGAGTTCGAGGCCCATCTGAAAGGGGCGAAATGACATGGGCGACACGATCACGCCGATCGTCATTCGCCGGGTCAAGAAAGTCGTCGCCGGCGGCCATCACGGCGGCTCCTGGAAGGTCGCCTTTGCCGATTTCGCGACCGCGATGATGGCCTTCTTTCTCCTTATGTGGCTGATCGCAGCGACCACCAAGGAGCAGCGAGGCGCGATCTCCGAATATTTCAACAACCCGAGCATGATGGACGGCCGCGCAACCGCGCCCTCGCCTGGCGTGAACGGGCCGGGCGGTGCCAGCACCAGCCTGATCAAGCTCGGCAGCGGCATGGAATTGAAGAAAGCGACGATCCGGCCGGCCGATCCAAAAGAAGCGAAAAAGATGGCCAAGGAACAGGAGCGCAAGCGCCTGGAATCGCTGATGAAGGAGCTGAGCGCAGCGATCGAGGCCAGCCAGTCGCTCGCCCCGTTCAAGGATCAGTTGCTGATCGACATCACGCCCGCCGGCCTGCGCATCCAGATCGTCGACAAGCAGAACCGGCCGATGTTCGACATCGGCAGCACCAGCCTGAAGGCCTACACCGTCGAGATCCTGCGCGAGTTGGCGACGTTCATTGGCGAAGTGCCGAACCGCATCAGTATCAGCGGTCACACGGACACCACGCCGTACGGCAAGGCCAATGGCTACACGAACTGGGAACTGTCAGCCGATCGCGCCAATGCCGCGCGGCGCGCCCTGGTGGCCGGTGGCTTGAGCGAGGACAAGATCGCCGTCGTCGTCGGCCTGTCGTCCTCGGTACTGTTCGACAAGGAGAATGCGCAAGCGCCGATCAACCGTCGGATCAGCATCGTCGTGATGACCATCGACGCCGAAGCTGCGGCGAAAGGCGAGCAGACCCGCGAGTACTCCGGCGGCCCGCTCGACGAAGCGCCCGAGCAAGCTGCAGCTGAGGCAGCACCGGAAGTTGCCGCCCTGGCCGTTCCGGCGGTGGCTGTCGAACCCGCAGCTGGTAGCCCTCACTGACGGGCCTGTCGAGACCGCCTCGTTTCGGTGCCGAAAGCAGCCTGAGTGCACATCTGTTGTTGGCGAATGCATCGAGATAAACGATCATTCACCCAGACGACGCTCCGCCACGGATCGCGTCCGCAGGGCTTGCGTCTTGAGCGAATGAGATCGCCCAGCCGCAGCCCGGCAGCCCAACAAGAACGAGGAGCGTGCGATGCAAAACCCCTTTGACGTGCTGATCATTGGTGCCGGCCTGTCCGGCGTGGGCATGGCCTGCCACATTCAGCGCGATTGCCCGGACCAGCGTTACGCGATCCTCGAGCGTCGCAGCCGCATCGGTGGCACCTGGGATCTGTTCCGCTATCCCGGCATCCGTTCTGATTCCGACATGTTCACCTTCGGCTACGCGTTCCGGCCGTGGAACTCGTTCAAGGTGCTGGCGGACGGCACCTCGATCCGCGAGTACGTCACCGAGACCGCCAAGGAATATGGCGTCGATCGCAACATCCACTACGGCGTAAAGATCGTCCGCGCCGATTTCTCGACCAAGACCAATCTGTGGACGGTGCACGCGCTCGACGAAGCCAGCGGCCGCGAGCAGACCTACCAGAGCCGCGTGCTGGTCAGCTGCACTGGCTATTACAACTACGACAAGGGCTTCCTGCCGGACTTCCCGGGCCAGGAGCGGTTCAAGGGCACCCGCGTGCATCCGCAGTTCTGGCCGGAAGGTCTGGACTACAAGGGCAAGCGCGTCGTCGTCATCGGCTCCGGCGCCACGGCGGTGACGCTGGTGCCGGCGATGGCCGATGACGCGGCGCACGTGACCATGCTGCAACGTTCACCGGGCTTCATCTTCAGCGTGCCGGGCACCGACGCGATCGCCCGCACGATGTCGAAGTTCCTGCCGAAGAAGCTGGTCTACGCGATCACCCGCAAGCGCAATCTGGCGCTGCTGCGAGCGATGTACTTCGGTTCGCTGCGCTGGCCGGACAAGGCCCGCAAGATGCTGATGGATAGCGTCGAGAAGCAGGTCGGCGACAAGGTCGACATGAAGAATTTCACGCCGCGCTACAACCCCTGGGAAGAGCGTCTCTGCGCAGTGCCGGACGGCGATCTGTTCAAGGCCATCCGCAAGGGCCGGGCGTCTGTGGTCACTGCCGAGATCGAATCGTTCACCGAGGGCGGCATCAAGCTCAAGAACGGCGATGAATTGCCGGCGGACATCGTCATCACCGCCACCGGCCTGAACCTGCAGGTGTTCGGCGGCATCCAGATCAGCGTCGATGGCAAAGGCATACAGCCGAACGATCATCTGACCTACAAGGCCACGCTGCTCGAAGGCGTGCCGAATCTCGCCTGGATCGTTGGCTACACCAATGCACCGTGGACCTTGAAGGCGGACATCGCTTCCCGCTACATCTGCCGCCTGCTCAGTCACATGAAGCAGCATGGCTACGCGCGCTTCGAGGCACGCGCGCCGGCCGGTGAGCGCGATGACGACACCATCTTCGGCAGCCTGAAATCCGGTTACGTGATGCGTGCCGCGCAGACCCTACCGCGTCAGGGCAAGTCCCTGCCGTGGCGCGTGCTGCATGACTACAAGCGCGATCAGCCGATGCTGCTGAGCGATCCGATCGACGACGGTTTCCTGAGCTTCGATGCTGCGCCGGCGGATGCCGCTGTGAAGAAGTCCGGCAAGGTTGCCAAGGCCGCCTGATCCCGATGATGAAGAACGACATGGCCGGAATCCGGCGTGCGAGCTACAGTGCGTCGTTGCTGCTGGCGCTGGTGATTCCGGCGGCTGTATCAGCCGCAGATGCGCCGAGCCAGGCACCGGCGCTTACACTCGAGAAATCGGTTTTCCTGATGCGCCACGGCGCGCGTTCGCCGAACCAGACGCCGGAGCAGCTGGCGCCATCGTCGCGCCGCCCCTGGCCGCAGTGGCCGGTGGGCCCTGGTGAACTGACCGAGCGGGGCATCAGCCTGCTGACCACGCTTGGCGGCTATTACCGGCAGTCCTACGCGGCTGCCGGCCTGCTGCCGGAGAAGGGCTGCCCTGAAGCCGGCACCGTCGCCGCCTGGGCCGACAACGTCGTCCGCCGCGTGCCGCTCAGTGCCCAGGCGCTGCTCGATGGCATGTTCCCCGGCTGCGGCCTGCAGACCGGCTTCGCGCCGCAGGACAAGGGGCCAGACCCGCTGTTCAATCCGGTTGAAGTGGGCCTCTGCAAGCTCAGCGTGCCGAAGGCGAGCGCGGCGATCCTGAAGGCGGCGCGTGGCAGTCTCGACCAGGCCGCGCGCAGCGAACGCGCCAGCCTGAAAGCGATGCAGGACATCCTGCAGGTGCGCAGCGGCACGCGCTGCGTGAACGATGCGCCGTCCTGCGGCATCGAGGATTTCGGCAATGTGCTCGAAGGCGGCAAGACCGGCGTG
>NZ_CAISIQ010000126.1 GCF_903885465.1 uncultured Nevskia sp. | reverse complement strand
CTGCGGTATTAGTCCCAAGCATGAAGCCGTAGGACTTTACGTAGCTCTGTGCCGGGAGCCCGCCGTTGCTGCCAGGTGCCTTAATGGGAAGCGACCGGCACGGAAACGTTCAATCCTGGCGTTGGGAAATCGCCATTTTGTTGAGTGCGGGCGAACTTACTGATGTCATAACCCATCGAAGAGATCTTTGACGAGTAACGGGTGTATGCAGCGTTCGAGAGTTGCGGCCTGCGGCCGATCAGCCAAACGTGATCACGCTTTGAGCGCGCGATGATGGCGTAGGAATAGTCGGGTTCGACGAAGGCGATTCGATATTCACTCCGGAAGGGCCACCAGACTTGTATTTTCCACACTTTGTTGTCGCTATTCGACGACCGTTGCATCGGTGACATGTGTCTTCAAGGCTCCATCAAAGCCTTTATCTCGGAACTGAAAACACGGCCGCAATGCTGCCATCGGGATTTCGCGTGTAGCTTTCGACAGGATTGTGCGCCGTCTTTGCGCGCAATCCTGTTTCCTGCGCGTCTTTTCTCAGACATCGTGAGCAGTGGGTTTCATGACGTGTAATCACGATTTTGCGGATTTGTTGCGCGGTCATCTTCATTGGCCGTGATCACTGCTCGGTCATGGTCCTCATGGCCGTCGCAGCTGCCTTGGCACCGGGCATTGCCAGACTCGCTGCCGACGATTTAGCTCATGTGATGGTTCTTGAGATGTCGGCGCTGATCATTGCCCGCGCGCGTCAACGGAGCCCGTTCACCAAAGCGAGACTCAGCTTTCTTTGCAGTCCAAACGATGGGACTGCCGGGCAAAAGATGTCGGCACGGTGCCGGTCGATCCCCTGAACGCAGTCGAAAAATGCGACTGCCCGCTGAAGCCGACCTCGTAGGCGATGTCCGTGACGCTGAGCCGGCCTTCGATCAGCAGGTGCTTGGCCTTTTCAATGCGGCGCTCGATGATGAAGCGATGCGCCGATCAACAGAATCGCATGACGAACTGCCGGCGAAGACGGAACGGCAGACGCCGGCGTGGACGGCTAGGTCTTGCAGACTCAGCTTTTCCGCGAGGCGGCAGTTGATCTGCTGGAGCACGGCGTCGAAGTCAGGTCCCGAATTCCGCGACGGCGGTAGTTGCCCGATCAGTCGCACCTGCTCGGCATCGCGCCGCTCGACGATGTGCGCAATTTGGCAGTGCCGGACGCGCTCAGATCACTTGAAGGAGTAGCGGGCGGACTGCGCGATGCTGGCTCCAAGCATAGCGAGGTTCATCCGGACACCGGACGGTAAGCGCAGCGTCAGCGTCCGATACCAAGGCAATCACAACCTCAAGGTAGCGGTCGCGATGATCCGGAGGCACCGACACCAGAAATTTCCCAGGTCTAGCGCTGCAGAACGGAGGCTGGGCTCGGATCAGGTGCAAATCAGAAGGTCGCCGGCATTCACATCAAAGCCCGCAGCCAGCTTCTCAATGGTATCGACCGATGCGGCGGTCTTCGAGGTTTCGATTTGGCTGATGTAAACCTGCGTGAGCCCGGCTCGCTCGGCCAGAAACTCCTGAGACCAGCCGCGCTCGTCACGGGCACGGCGGACATTTTCGGCCAGAACTGAGCGTAAGGGCTTTGAAGCCGCACGAGAAGACATCGCGCAAGCGTTGCCTTGGTGACACCATAAGGCTATAAACTATGCTTTATAAGTCACTGAATGCTCTCGATGCCGCTTAAACTTTCCCTCGCGTTCAACGAACATGAGTACCTCAGCGCGGATGTACCCGCCGAGGCCGCTGAGGTGATCGAACGACAGTTCGCGCGTCTGACGACGAAAGCGTCACGCGAGGAGTTCGCCGAAGCAATGCTCAAACATCTGTCGCGGGTGCTGGCAACCTTCCTCGAACCTGATCTCAGACCGCCCACCGAAAAGCAGATCGCGTTCGCGATGGCACTCAGCCGCAGGCTTAATGTTCCTATCCCCCGGGAGGCGCTGATGTATAAGGAAGCCATCGAGGACTTCCTGAGCAAGTATGCATACAACTCAAAGTCGCGCGCCTCCGGCACCCGGTCATGATCAGAATGCGCCTCCCTTCGGATAACGGGGACATCCGACTGCTGGCACTGGCCTATGACTGCCACCGATTCCGATTCGGGTCTGCCACCGGCTTCAGCTTCAGGCTGTTAGGAAATCGGCTGGTTGCTGAGCCAGCGAGGCGGTCGCCGACGAGCCCGGCCGGATCGTTCCAATAGCTGCAGTTAGCGAACGGCAGATTTGGAGATCATATTTTCTACAGCCTTACGCCGGGTAACATCGCGCGAGGCACTCGTGCCGGCTGGAATGCGTCATTAAGGCTTTGAAGTGACGTCTCTTACCGCATCGAGGTTCTCTACAACCTGATCCGTCGGCGAAACCATGCCGACGGATCGGGCTGTAGGACATCAAGACGTAGCCGAAGACGTCGAACTCATTGACTTATACTCAGGACGCATTTGTTACGTCCCTGTTGTTTTGCCTTGTAAAGCGACTCGTCTGCAGCAGAGACAACATCCAACGGAGTGGTACCAGCATTGGGGACAACCTGCCGAATCCCCACACTGACTGTGACGAATGGGAAAGTCGGTGATGTTTCGTGAGGAATACGCAAGTCGATAACACTTTCCCTGAGCTTTTCGAAGAATGGAATGACGTGATCCGGTGAGATGGCGGGAACGATGCATCCGAACTCTTCGCCTCCGTAGCGAGCTGCCAGATCCCTCGGACGGCGCATCACACTCAGAAGTGCGCCGGAAACTCGACGCAGGCAGTCGTCACCCGCCGGGTGCCCGTAGTAGTCGTTGAACAGTTTGAAGTGATCGACGTCGATGATAGCAACGGCAAGCCCCTCACCCGATCTCGCGCATACCCGCAGTTCGTGGCTCAGAACTTCATTGAAGCGCCGACGATTCGGGATACCGGTAAGGCCATCGACGTAGGCCAGATTGCGAAGCAGGTCAGACTGAAACTTCAGGGTCAGATGCGTGTGCACGCGAGCACGCACTACCACCGGATTCACCGGCTTGCTGATGAAATCGACCGCGCCGGCCGCAAAGCCACGCGTCTCCTCTTCTTCAGTATTGCCGGATGTGACGAAGATCACCGGCATGTCCCGCAATGCGGGGTCAGCCTTCAGCCGCCGACAGACTTCAAGTCCATCGAGTTCCGGCATCGACACGTCCAGCAACACCAGATCCGGGGGGTGACGCCGGCATATCTCCAGAGCCTCCGTGCCGTTGGTTGCCATCAGCACTTCGTGGTCGACACAGAAAATCTCGTTCATCACGCGGATATTCAGCGGCTGGTCGTCAACGATGAGCAGTCGCGGTCGTGCAGGCGTGGTCATCGACATTTCTCCTGCAGCCGCAAACACGCTTGACGTGCCGTTACGAAGTCGAGGCTGTCGATCGCCACATCAAGGTCCTTCGCCAGTACCGGGTCGATTAGATGCAGGGATCTCCCAAAGCTGGCATGGACCGAGATTGCTCTCATGTTGCGTTGTTCGAGCAGTTCCAGAAGTTCGGCCAACTGGATGGCGATGTTCGCCATAGGAGCAGACGGCGTATCGGAGATATTGGTGACAGCCGCATCAAGTCGCGTTGCTTCATCCTCCAGCCTCGCGGCGGCTTCGATTAGCGTCAATGCGAGCGTATCGAAGCGAGCCGCAAGGTCGTCGCCCGGATGAGTCGCGCGCAAGTCGTCCTCCAATGCGGCCGCCTGCCTCGAAAGGTGGAGGGCACCCAGAGTTCCGGCAACCCCTTTCAGCGTGTGCATCAGCGCCATCGCGACTTCAGGTTCTCCGGCAAGGCTATGCAGTCTCGCTTTCGCCGGCAGGTTCTCGTAGCCAGCGCGAAACGCACGCGCCTCTCGGGCGAACAAGTCACTTCTGCCGCCCATACGTCTGATCG
>NZ_CAISIQ010000125.1 GCF_903885465.1 uncultured Nevskia sp. | reverse complement strand
GCAACCACTCGTCATTCCCGCGCAGGCGGGATCGATTCGCTGGGAGCGAATCGACGCGGAAGCCTGCGCTAGCAGGGTGAGCGCATGGATGCGCTCAACAATCCAGTTCTGATGCGGCGTGCTACGTCCAAAACTGGATGCCCGCCTGCGCGGGCATGACGGCTATTCAGGTTTTCATTCAACTGGAAAAGCTTTGACGGCGATCAGAACTGGAAGCGCACGCCGCCACGCACCGAGCTGTAGTCGGACTCGCTGAAGTCGTCCTGCAGGTTGGTGTAGCGGTATTCGCCGAACAGGCTGGTTTCGCGGGTGATCTTGTAGCTCAGGCCCACGAGCAGGTCGACGCCGTCGGCGCGGGCGCTGTCGTTATTGTTGTTCTCCGGCTCCAGGCTGATGTAGCCGAGGCGGCCGTAGATCTGGGCGCGGCGCGAAGGATTGAATTCGATCAGGCCGCCGACGTCGTAGCCGGTGGCCTTGCCGTTGGTGGTGTCGCCCAGGTAGGTGGTATCGACCTGCTGGTTGACGTAGTGCGCGTAGCCGCCCAGCTTGAATTCCGGCGCGATCGGCATCAGCAGGCCGCCGCCGAGGCGGAATTCGTCGAGCTTGTATTTCACCTTGTCGCCGGCGAACTGGTCATCGGCATTGGCGTAGGTGTATTCGCCGCCGAGGAACAGGCCGTGGCCGAAGAAGATCTTGCCGCGCACGCCGAGGTCGTAGCCATCCGGGTTGGTGGAGTCGAAACCGTCGTCGATGGTCTGGAAGTTCGCGCCTGCGAAGGCGGAGACGTCAACCGTCGGGTTGCCGTAGCCATCGTCGTAATTGTCACGACCATGTCCGCGGCCGTCCGCGTATGTCGACAACGGGGCGATGACGACTGCCATCGAGATCAACACTTTGTTCAGGTTCTTGGACATGGTCATGGTCGCTGCGCGTGGTCCTGTGATGGCCCGGATTGGGCCGTTGCGTGCCGGGTCGCTGCACGCCCCCAGAGCTTGGGAGCTGCTGCGTCATCGAGCGACGCAAGATTGGCCGTTCGAAGCTGAGCGCTTCCTGAACGGCTCCATCACTTTCTACACGAAGCACCGGCAGGGCCGTGTCGACCCTACCGCGAGACCTCAATTCTTCGGCGGATTGATCCGGATCGTGTATTCGCCAACGGTGGTGTTTTTGACCTTCGGCATCGCGAACATGCCGGCGCCCTTCGGCAGCGGCTCGGAAACGGTCTGGATCAAGGTGAGCACTGCGGGTGTGCCATCGGGAATTTCCGCACCGGAAGTGGAGGTGGAGACGATGGCGCTCCAGCTGCCGCTGCCGCGGACTTCTTCGCGCAGCACCAGGATGGCGTTCGTGTGGACGCCGCAGGCGCCGAGCCAGCCGATCTCGTAGCTCAGCGTCGCGTCCTTCGGCGCCTTGTATTCGATCTTGATCGGCTGCTGATCCTTGAGCACGTCGCCGGCCTTGAACGGCACGCTGACGCCGGGCGCGCTGAAGAACACGTCGTGCACGCGCAGGTATTCGGCCATGGTGTCCGGCGGAATCAGCTTGCAGCGGGCGTTGGAGACATCCGGCTTGATGATCGGCGCGGCCATGCTGGCAAGCGGCGCAGCGAGCAGGCCGAGGCCGAGCGTGGTGGTGGCAAGGATGCGCAGACTTGGCGTGGCGTGGATCGACATCGGCATGACTCCGGTGGGTGGTCTTGTCTGGATAGACGCGAAGCAGCGTGCGATCACGACAGGCTGGCGGTTCAGCGCCGGTACGGTGCGTCGTCGTAGCCGAGGTAGGGCGCTTGGTCCCAGAGTTGAATCGGGGCCGGCGCAGGGCGCTGCCGCAGCGGCAGGCCGGGATAGCCATCGGCACAGCGAACGGTGCTGCGGAAGCTGCCGCCATCGAGGCTGCCCGCCGTGTGACCACCACCGCGCAGGACGCGGCCATCGTTCCAGCCGCAAGGGCCGGGATCGAAGCCGTAGCGGGTTCCGTAGCTGCCGTAAGCGTTGCCGGCGCCGTAATCGGCATCGAGACCCAGCCGGCTGCCGGCGCCGGTCAGCGCGCGTGGATCGGCGCCGTCCGGCAAACGGCCGTTCCAGCCCTGGGCATCGGCTGCCTGTTCGGTGGAGCCCTGCAAGCTGCGGCGCGATGATTCGGCCTGAACCAGGCCGGCGAGGCTCAGGCCGAGCAGCGTGCCTCCGATCAGCAAGCGGCCTCGCATGCTTATTCCTCGAACCATTCCGGCGAGCGGCTCGCCAGTTCCTTTACCGAGGCTTCGATCAGCGCGCGCACCGCTTTGTCGACGCTTTCGTTGCTGCTGACCGAGGCGCCGCCGTCCGGCGTCAGATCACCCAGCGATTTGCCGGTGGTCTTCGACATCACCGTGTCCACCGCCGAACCGATGCCGGCGATGCTGAAGCCGCCGGACGACAGTTTCTTGGTGACGTTGACGGCGTCAAGCACGTCGCCATTGCCGGCATCGAGCACCCGCACGTCCATGCCGATGCTGCCCTTGCTCTTGTTGCCGCCCAAGGTCACGCCGGCCACGGTCAGTGCGCCGTCGCTGCCGCCGCCATCGGCATTGGCTTCCGAGATCACTGCTTCGAAGATCAGCTGCGCGCCGCGCAATTGCTGGCTGGCGACGTTGCCGGTCGACGCGCCACTCGAATTCAACTGATGCTCCTGCGACACGCCGCCAGCGAGGTTGCTGCGCTCCACCACGCGGAAGCGCCGGCTCTTGACCAGCTCCGTGGTGAACATGTCGGTGGCGGCGCGCACATTGAGTTCGCTGACCGCGCTGCGCACTTCGTAGACGGTGACCGAGACCTTGCGCTTGACCTTCGGAACGCCCACCGATTCGAGCTCCTTCGAGTTCTCGGTGTCGTCTACCACCGCCTTGCTGGCGGCGTAGCTGTGCATGGGTAATGTGCTGGCGCCAGCCAGCGCGATCAGCGCAAAAACGGAAAGTGGTTTGGGGAACATGACGGGCTCCTGTGTTGCGAATGGGGGATCAGTACGGCGTGGGCGACGGCGTTTCGGTGTTCTGCTGCGGCCAGCCGTTGCTGCCAGTGGCGCCGCCGCCGAACGCCGAGGGATCGACGTTGGTCTTCGGCGGTTTGGTGAAGGTCTTGCCGCTGCTGTAGGGATTCGCAGTGCCCGCGCCTTGCGTCTGGCCACGGCCGGCGAAGCTGCCGCCCTGGATGCCGCCGGCCTGTCCGCTGCCATAAGCCTGGCTGCCGTAGCCGCTGCCGGAAGCGCCATAGCCGTTCGATGGCGATGTCGACTGGCCACTCCAGCCGCGTGCTGCGGCTGGCGGCGCGGGCTGCTGCGGCTGCGCGTAAGGATCGTTCGAGTAGGTGCCGGGCGCGTCGTAACCGGGCGCGGGATTGGGGTAGGCGGTGCTGAATTCCTCACCGCTCGGCGTGTCGGCAGCTTTGGCCCCGCTTCCGAT
>NZ_CAISIQ010000124.1 GCF_903885465.1 uncultured Nevskia sp. | reverse complement strand
CGCCTACCGACGTGCCGGTGGCTTTCCGGCTCTGCGATCCGGAGAGGACGTGGCGCTGGTCGATGCCTTGCTACGAACTGGCGCGCGCGTGGCTTGGAGTGCTGCGCCGCGGGTGTTAACCAGCGCCCGCACAGAGGCACGTGCCGTCGGTGGCTTTGGGGCTTTCATTCGCGAAATCGTAGATGCCATGGATGCAGCCACTCCGTCCGCGGAGCCCTGCGATCCGTCGGCATTGCTAGCTTTGAATTAGGCATAGACGATGAAGCTGCTCGTAATTTCTCCGCATCTGGACGACGCAGCACTGAGTTGTGCTTGGCTGCTTCAGCATCATCCGTGGTCGCGTGTAGTAAGCGTGTTTGCCGGCATGCCGCCTAATGCGTTAACCGTCAGCACTGATTGGGATCGCAATTGCGGGTTTGCTTCAGCGGGTGCAGCCATTGAAGCGCGTCGTTATGAAGACGGATGCGCCTGCCAGAAGCTTGACGCCGATCCGATTTGGCTCGATTTTGCCGATGGGCAATATGGGCGCCAGCCTCGCCAAGCGGCTCTGGAAGAGCAGTTTGAATCGATTCTCGAGAAGGCCGACGGTGCCGTCGTGGTCATTCCGCTAGGGCTCCACCATCCCGACCACATCGCCGTTTCGGACGCGGCGCTGGTCGCACTGCAGCGGCAGCAACGTACTTGTATTGCGTACCACGAAACGCCGTACCGCGCGCTTCCTGGCGTGGTCGAGAAGCGAATTACTTGTCTGACGGCAGCAGGATTTTCCCTACAGGCGCTATCGGAGCTGAGCGGCTCGATTGCCTGGAAGAATGGCGTCGTCGAAACCTACGCCAGCCAATGGCCGCGATTGCAGATCGACGCGTTGCTGGACGCGCGCGACGTGCTGCGCCCGGAGCGCTTCAGCACAGTGGCCACGCCCCGGCAGTATCGTCGTGACCGGCCTACCGCTGTCATGAGGAGCTTTCGGCGCCCTTACCTCGTTTCGTCACAGCCGCAGCTCGATAAAAACCATCGACTCCTTCGCCAATCCGGAGAAGGCTCATACGAGAGAGAAACCTATGAAGACTGGAACTCCTAACAAAGCCAAGTCTACAAAGAAACTTGCTTCACCCTTGCAGCCGTCGACGAAGGAAGCCGTCAGCAGTGTCTTGGCGACGGTATCCGCTCCCTCTACGGCAGTGCCGGATCCTGCCGCAAACACCACGGAATCGCAAAAGAAGATTGGCCTACAGAAGTCGGGCGCGCAGGCATTGGCACAAGCGGTACCGTTCAACCCCCTGAAGGCAGCTGAGTACGGAGCGGCGAACGCGTTGGCGCCGACTGCAGGCGAACCCGTGAAACCAAATGATCCCGGTGACACTGCGAGCACCATTACCGAAGCAACCGCCTCTACGAAGGCTGGCGGTGCGGCCACTGCAGGTGTCAACGCGACGATCGACACACTCGATCGTGTACGCGTCGATTCCGGCGGTCAGGCGTTGACCACCAACATGGGTGCGGCCATAAGCGACAACCAGAATTCGCTGAAGGCGGGGCTACGCGGCCCGACCCTACTCGAAGATTTCGTGCTGAGAGAGAAGCTCACCCATTTCGATCACGAGCGCATTCCCGAGCGCATTGTCCATGCACGCGGTTCCGCGGCTCACGGCTATTTCGAGTGCTACGAAGCGCTCACTGCGTTGACCAAGGCGGCACCGTTTGCCGAAGCCGGCAAGATCACGCCAGTTTTCGTACGCTTTTCGACGGTGGCCGGCGAGCGTGGATCGGCAGATCTCGCGCGGGACGTGCGTGGCTTCGCGGTGAAGCTCTATACCGACGCGGGCAATTGGGACATCGTCGGAAACAACATGCCGGTGTTCTTCATACAAGATGCGATGAAGTTTCCGGATCTGATCCATGCCGTGAAGCCGGAGCCGAACAATCAGATTCCCCAGGCCGCGAGCGCTCACGACACGTTTTGGGATTTTGCGAGCCTGATGCCTGAGTCGACGCACATGCTGCTCTGGGTGATGTCGGACCGAGCACTGCCGCGCAGCTACCGGACCATGCAAGGCTTTGGCGTGCATACCTTCCGCCTAGTCAACGCGGCAGGTGAGTCGGTGTTCTGCAAGTTCCATTGGAATCCCATTGCGGGCACTCATTCGGTGGTTTGGGACGAGGCGGTCAAGATCAATGGCGCGGATTCGGACTTCCATCGCCGCGACCTCTGGGAAGCCATCGAGGCCGGCTCGTTCCCAGAATGGGAGCTGGGCATCCAGACCTTCACCGAGGAGCAGGCGGACGCCTTCAGCTTCGACGTGCTTGATGCCACCAAGCTCGTACCCGAAGAACTGGTGCCGGTGGTGCCGATCGGCCGTATGGTCTTGAACCGTAATCCGGACAACTTCTTCGCCGAGACCGAACAGGTGGCCTTCGGTACCGCCAACGTCGTGCCCGGCATTGATTTCAGCAACGACCCACTGCTGCATGGCCGTCATCACTCGTATCTGGACACGCAGCTGAGCCGCCTCGGCGGCCCCAACTTTCACGAGCTTCCGATCAACTCACCGATCGCACAGGTTCACAACAACCAGCGTGACGGCATGCACCGCCAGGCCATTCCGCGTGGACGGGTGGCCTACGAGCCGAACTCCCTGGGCGGTGGCTGCCCATTCCAGGCCGGCATGCGCGGCTTCACGACATTCTCGAATGCGGCAAAGGAACAGGTATTCGAGGACAAGGTGCGCGGCAAACCGGAAAAATTTGCCGATCACTACAGCCAGGCAACCCTGTTTTGGAACAGCCAGAGCCAGGTCGAGAAGAACCATATCGTTGCGGCGTTCCGCTTCGAACTGAGTCGCGTGCAGGTGCAGGCGATCCGCGAGCGCGTTCTCGGCTTGCTGGCGAATGTTGCTGACGACCTGGTGCAAGGTGTGGCGACTGGTCTAGGAATTCCGGTTCCGTCACCGCAGCCGCGATTGCTTGAATCGCCGGCCAAGCCGGAAATCGAACGATCGGAAATGCTGTCTTTGTTCGCGCGTCCCGGCGATGGGAGCGCCACCGGCAAGCGGGTGGCATTGCTGGTCTGCGACGGTATCGATGCCGTGTCGCTGCGCAGCGTATATAAAGCCCTGATCGCTGCCGGCGGCGCGCCCCGCTTTGTCGGTGCCCGGCTAGGCACCGTCCAGCCCGAAACTGGCGATCCGATCCACGTCGAAATCACCACTGAGTCGGCGCCAAGCGTGCTTTGGGACGCTGTGGTGCTGCCCGGTGGCGACAAGGCGCAGGCAAGCTTCGCGGCACTCGGCCACGTCAAAGAGTTCATCAAGGACCAGTACCGACACTGCAAGCCGATGCTGGTAATCGGCGAAGCGATCGAGCTGCTGACGGCAAGCGGCATCCCAACCGATCTGCCCGACGGCAGCGCCGATCCGGGCCTGCTGTTTGCGGCTGGCGTTAAGCCTGAAAAGAAGGCGGATCCGTCACAGGAGTTCATTGCCGCGCTCATCAAGCATCGTCATTTCGAACGCGATATTGATCCTCCCCGCGTGTAAACCCTCGTGCTGTCTCGACGGAAACAAAACGATTCGAGGCTCTTGAAATGTCTCGAATCGCTTTTTTGCGAGTCAGCCCCGACGGATCCAATCTGCTGAGGTTGCATGCGCTTTCCGATTGACCTCAAGGCCCTTGCGATCGCCGGTTCTGCACAGGAATTTATGAAAGCGGGCACAGGCGATGCTGAAGAGACACGACAACTGCCGGCGACCAAAAACTCGCCGGCCTACGAACTTGGAGGTCGGCATGAATGTAATTTCGCGATGTATGACTTTAATGCTCGCCGCGTTGACTCTCGCCGTGCTCACGGGATGTGGATCAACTCCGGATAAAGCGGCAGTGACCGCTGATGGACCAGTCGACCTCGATCGCTACATGGGTCCTTGGTACATTCTCGCCAGCATTCCCTTGTCATTTGAGAAGACTGCGGATTCTCATCCTCTTAAGCGGTGCCTAGTCTCCGTGATGAGCAGTTAGTGGCGCGCGTCATGGGCGAGAAGTGGCGCAGCTTTTACGCAGCCATTCTCTTGAGGGCTTGGCGGGCGATTCGATTAGGCTCTACGAAGGTGTAGTGGCAGAGCTTCGCGAGGGTGACGTACGACACCATTCCGAGAACCTGGTAGGCGACCAGTGCGTGATTTGCCAGCGGTACGTTTGCTCCTGAAACGAGTATTGCCATTCCGACCAGAAAGCAGATGACCATGAAGCTCCACCCGACCATTTCACCAACCACCGAGGGTGCGAGTTCGACTGCGTCGCCTCGCTGAACAAGCACCCCGGCATTCCGGAGGTGCCGGATGCGTCGATCGGTGAGGTTCCCGCAGCGCTTGATCTCAAGTAACTTGGCGCGCAACGGCGTCGGTAGATCCATCTTGAAGCGCCTCATGAAAACGTCCTCGTTACGCAAAGAAATCGCGTCGCGTTGATCGTCATCTTGTAGCGCCAGCCAGTCGTCAAGGCGGCGGACATCGACACGCTCGAAGAAGTCTCGGCCGGCAACACGGGCATCGTTTGCCAGCGTGGTCTGGGTGGTATGAACGCCTTCCGTGCTCATCGTTTAGTTTCCTGGCTAGTCGCGTTTAGGTCGTTTCCGCCCTTCGTAGTAATCGCCGGCAGCGGCGCGCACGCGCGAGCCGATATTCACTTGGTGGACACCCGTTGCTGCGGCGTCAGCTGCTCCCGCATCGGCCCCTGCAGCGCCCAGCACCGCTTTCAGAATGTCGAGCGGCCGCTTCGATTCGAAGAACGCTGAAGCAGTGCTGATTCCCCCGCGGATTCGCTCCTCGGCATTCGTCGTCCAAAGATGGCTGTTGTAGATCAGCGCAGCAAGCAGTGTCTCGTCGGACGCTTTGGCATACGGCTTAAGCAACTCGCCCATGCGTTCAGCGGAGATAGGTTTCGCCTCTTCAGCACTGCAGAGTTGCCGCAGCAGCGTCAACGCTTTGGGCTCTCCGTCGATCGTCGCCAACCGGGCCAATTCGATCTGGGCCGCAATCAGCTTGAACGAATCGATCTCGATCGGCCTTCCGCCGCGCATCGCCCCGCTTCCGTCCAAAAGCCAGTCGATGCTGACGCCGAAAGCCTCGCGGACCTTGTGCAGAAATTCAGAGCCCGGTCGTTTCACGCCGCGAACAATGTCCGAGATGAAGCTGGGCGAGGTTTCCAGCCGCTCGGCGAAGTCCTGCTGGGAAAGGCCGGTACTCCGCACCAACTCTGAAAGGCGCGCACCTAAACCGTCAAGCGTGCTCATGGTTGCAGGGTGCTCCTCAATAGGATATTTTCGATACTCAATCGAGAATTGATTGTGATACCTGACCACAGCATAGCTACCCCTGACCGAGCGGTCACGCCAGCGATGGATGCCATCGAGATCACCTATCGCCTGCGTCGACTTGGCTTGACGCAGAGCGACATCGCTAGGGAGATGGGAGTGACGCAGTCGGTGGTCAGCAACACGGTTCGCGGACGTGTGACCTGCCACCGGGTCGCGACCAAGATCGCCGACTTGCTGGGGCACGATATTCAGGCGCTATGGCCTGGTCGCTATGAGTTCAAACCCCGAGGGCGTCGACCGCACCTGATAGGAGGAACTCCCATGATCTTCTGACCTGCAGCAGCAGTTTGTTGCGAGGTCCGGAAAAGCGAACGGCTCGGGGGTGGGACCCCGAGCCGTTCTTGGCACTG
>NZ_CAISIQ010000123.1 GCF_903885465.1 uncultured Nevskia sp. | reverse complement strand
CGTTGCCGTGATCAAGGTCGGCGCTGCCACCGAGATCGAGATGAAGGAAAAGAAGGCTCGCGTCGAAGATGCGCTGCACGCCACCCGTGCGGCCGTTGAAGAAGGCATCGTCGCCGGCGGCGGCGTGGCCCTCGTGCGTGCTGCCAAGGCGCTGGAAAAGCTGAAGGGCGCAAACGACGACCAGACGGTCGGCATCCGCATCCTGCACCGCGCGATCCAGGAGCCGCTGCGTCAGATCGTCAAGAACGCCGGCGGCGAGCCGTCGGTCGTGCTGAACAAGGTTGCCGGTGGCAAGGATTCGTACGGCTACAACGCCGCCAACGACACCTACGGCGACATGATCGAAGCCGGCATCATCGACCCGGCCAAGGTCACCCGTCTGGCGCTGCAGAACGCCGCCTCGGTTGCAGCGCTGCTGCTGACCACCGAAGCGATGATTGCTGAACTGCCGGCCAAGAACGAAGGCCCGCAGATGCCGGCTGGCGGCGGCGGCATGGGCGGCATGGGCGACTTCTAAGCGATCGCTTCAACATCGCTTGAAGCTGTCTGAAGTTGCTTGAAAGGGCCGGGGCATCGCGAGATGCCCCGGCTTTTTTGTGCCTGCCGTTCCGTCAGATCCGGAACGATTCAGAGCCAGCCGCGACGCCACACTGCAGGATCGGTCAGCGCACGCCAGGGCAGGACCTGCACGCGGCCGGAATGCACGGCCTGAAGTTCGATGTCGGTGATCATCGTCGCTGGCGGTTCCGGCTCGATCACTTTGATGACGATGAAGTGCTTTTCCTTGTTCGCCGGCTGCGCCGCCGTCCATTTGCTCAGGTGCAGTTTCTTCGGGCTGAGCGGCGTCGGGTCGGGCTGGGTCATCGTCGGATGAGTGTAAGCGGCCTGCGTCCGGTCAGCCGTCATCGCAGTCGACCTCAGGGCGGGTAAACTGCGCGGCCGTTTTCCGCGCCGGGCCGCAAGGCTCGTTGCGTGGCATCACCCGTAGCCCGCCATGACTTCCTACGCTGCCATCGACTTCGGCACCTCGAACTCCGCCGTCTGCATCGGCACCGCTGAAAACCGGTCCGAAGGTGCACATCTGGTGCCGCTCGAAGGCGAGCGAGAGACCCTGCCGACCGCAGTGTTCTTCAACGCCGACGAGCATCACGTCGCTTACGGCCGCCAGGCGATCAGCGAATACCAGGCCGGTTATGGCGGCCGCTTGATGCGCTCGCTGAAAAGCCTGCTCGGCAGCGAACTGATCAACGAGACGACGATCATCGAAGGCCAGCCAGTGGCCTATCGCGACATCATCAGCCGTTTCCTCAATCACCTGAAGCGCTGTGCCGAAGCAGCTGCTGGCGGCGAACTGAGCCACGTCGTGCTCGGCCGGCCGGTGCACTTCGTCGATGACAATCCGGAGCGCGACCAACTCGCCGAAACCACCTTGCGCGAGCTGGCCGAAGCGGTCGGCTTTCGCGATGTGCGCTTCCAGTACGAACCGATCGCCGCCGCGCTGGACTACGAACGCACGCTCGATCGCGACCGCCTGGTGCTGGTTGCGGACATCGGCGGCGGCACCTCGGATTTCTCGGTGGTTCGTCTCGGGCCGGAGCGCGCGCAACGCCTCGATCGCAGCGAGGACGTGCTCGCCAACGGCGGCATCCACATCGCCGGCACCGATTTCGATCAGTACCTGAGCCTGCGTTCGGCGATGACCTGCCTCGGCCTCGGCGCGCGCGGGCGAGGCGGCAAGCAGGTGCCGTCGCAGATCTATTTCGAGCTGTCGACCTGGCACCAGATCAACTTCCTGTACACGCGCAAGGCGCTGGCCAGTGCCGCGACCCTGGACATCTTCTACGACCAGGCCGTGCACCATCAGCGCTTGATGAAGGTGCTGCGCGAGCGCGAGGGGCATCGCATCGCCGGCCTCGTCGAAGACGCCAAGGTGCAGGTCGCCGAGGGCGGCAGCACGCGTCTCGATCTCGACTTCATCGAAGCAGGGCTCGGCATCGACGTCGACGGCGAGCTGCTGGCGCGTGCGATCGAAGTCGCCATCGACAAGATCGTGCAGACCGCAGTCGCCACGGTCGCCGACGCGGGCCTGACACCGGAAGCGATCGATGCGATCTATTTCACCGGCGGCTCAACCGGCATCCGTGCGCTGCGCGAGGCGCTGTCCGCTGCATTCGCGAAAGCCGACGCGGTCAACGGCGATCCATTCGCCAGCGTGGCGCGCGGCCTGGGTGTCTATGCGGCACGTTTGTTCAGCGCTGCTTGAGTCTTAAAGCCGGCGCAGCAGCCGGTCGCCCATCTCCCAGGTGCCAGCTGCGGTGTATGTCCACGAGGCGGTCATCTCGTAACCGAGCTGCCGCGAACTGAGGGTCAGCCGGCTGATGCCCGGGACCAGGGCGATCCCGCTGTCGGTGACTTTGCTGCTGGCTGCGGCACTGCCCGTGGCGCGCGGTAGCTGTACCTGCCAGGCACCGATCTCGGCATCGATGCCGATCCAGTCGAGATTGCCGTCGGCTGGACCACGAGCGATGAAGTTGCCGCGGGGGATCGCCAGACGGCGAATCCAGTCCATCAGCTCCGTACGTCCTTCGCCAGCGGCGACAAGCGTGCTGACAGAACCTGTGGAGACGGCGGTGGCCGCCGACGTTGCAGCCAGCGGGGCAGCAGCGGCTGCCAGCGGAACTGCAGCATCGAACTTCACCGCGGTGCCGCGCGCCACGTAGCTTTCCCAGCAACGGCTGGCCCAGCGGTTCTTTTCGTCCTTGGCGTGGCTCTCTTCGATGATGCCGTTGGCGCCCTTTTCCAGCGCCGCGAACTGCAGACGTTTGATCGCGTCTTCAGGGCTGGCCGAATCAGCGAACTCCCAGAACTGGCAGGAATGCGCTTCCACCGGGCCAACTACCACTGCCGAGGCCGGCGGCGCACTGCCGCCGACCGGGAACACCGCGATGCGCGCCGCAGCATCGAGTTCGGCCTGCGGCTTGTGATCGAGCCCGCGCTGCGGCACCAGCGGCGCGCAGGCAGTGACGAGGCTGGTGCCGATCAGGGCTGCGATCAGGCGAGTGCGGCGATAAGACATACCTTCCTCCGACGAACACTGTGCTGTCAGCCGAGTTGATTCAGGGCCGCTGCACCGGGGATGCACGTGGTATGCCAAATGCCGGTTTAGCGGCGGCAGCAGCCGTCGATCGCGCTTGCTGAAGTCCCCTATGATCGGGCCGCGATCGGCGGCGACAGACCCGCCTGCGAACCGAGCGAGAGGAGGACGCGTGCCGGGTGCTGTGAAAAGTGGTAACGAGCCGGAAATCTGTATCTACGGCGCCGGCAGCGTTGGCTGCTATCTCGGTGGTCGCCTGCTTGCGACCAGCGCGCGCCTGCACTTCGTCGGCCGTGCACGCATCCGCGACGAGCTGGCGCAGTACGGTTTGCTGAGTACCGATCTGCATGGGGCCGAGCATCGGGTCGCCCCCGGAACCGCGCGCTTCAATGTCGATCCCGACGCGGTTCGCACGGCCGATGTCGTGCTGGTCACGGTGAAGTCGGCGGCAACTGCACAGGCCGCGCGGGAATTGGCGCTGCGGCTGAAGCCTGGTGCGCTGGTGATCAGTTTCCAGAACGGCATCGGCAACGCGGAAGTCCTTCGAGCGCATTTGCCAGCGGTGACGGTGCTTGCCGGCATGGTGCCGTTCAACGTGCTGGCACGCGGGCAGGGACGTTTCCATCACGGCTCCGATGGCGCGCTGGCGGTACAGGCGCACGCTGCGCTTGCACCGCTGCTGCCGGCTTTCGAGCGCTGCGGTCTGCCCTTGATTCAGCACGCCGACATGCGCGCCGTGCAGTGGTCGAAGCTACTGCTGAACCTGAACAATGCGATCAATGCACTGAGCGGTTTGCCGTTGAAGGCAGAGTTGTCGCAACGCGGATTCAGGCGGTGTCTGGCCGCGGCGCAGCGCGAAACTCTGGCGGTGCTGAAGGCGGCGGACATTCCGCTGACCCGACTGACCAAGGTCAATCCGCAATGGCTGCCGATGCTGCTGTCGGTGCCGGACTTCTTGTTCACGCGGCTGGCGAAACAGATGGTGGCGATCGACCCCTTGGCGCGCTCATCGACCTGGGAAGATCTTGAAGCCGGACGAAGCACCGAAGTCGACTGGATCAACGGCGAAGTGGTGAAGCTAGCGGCAAAGCTGGGACGGGAAGCGCCAGTCAATGCGGCGCTGGTAGCGTTGGTGAAAGCGGCCGAGCGCGGCGGCCGGCGGGACTGGCGTGCTGACGAGTTGTACAGGGCAATCAGCCGGTAGCAAGCAGGGCTCAAAGCTTCTTGATCTCGGATGCTCCGGATACGAAGAAGCCCGGCACTGGCTTGTCAGTACCGGGCTTGGTGATGAGGAGAAGTTCTGCTGCGTGCCGGTGTCGGCTTAACGCGATGAGCCCTGACGGGACGGCGTGTTGGCGGCCGGCTGCTGGCCGGAAATCGACGGTGCCTTGAGGCGAGGGTGCTGGCCGGTCTGCTGCTCGCGCTGGCGTTCGGCGGCGGCGCGCAGGGCGCGGGATGCGGCGATCGAAATCATCATGGCTTCACTCCTTGGCGGCCCGGCGCGGGATGGCCGGTGTGAGCGAAAGACTGCGCCTGTCCACCACCGCTGGATGCTCGATCACGACGAACGCGCGGCTGCAGCGAACCAGCGGCGCTGACCGGAAATGGCCGGTAGCGCTCGCCGGATCGATGGTCCTGGCGAGCCGATTACTGCGTTGGCTGCAAGTGCTCGACGAACCAGTCGCGCGCGCCAGGGCCGGCGGTGGCGAAGTTGTCGATGTAAGCCGCGAAGTGGCCACCGGGCATGGTGATCAGCTTCTTCGGCTGACGCGCTTCTTCGTAGGCGGCCAGTGCGAGATCGGCAATGGTCAGATGATCTTCGCGCTGCACCAGCATCAGCAGCGGCGTCGGGCTGATCAGGGAGATATAGGCGCCGGGGTCGTACTCCATGAACATCTCGACCGAGCGCAAGGTCACTTCGTTGATCCAGGTGTCGGTGGCCCGGCCAGCGACGTTGACCATGAACTCGTAACTGTCGGCCGTCGGCAGGGCGCAGGGGCTGCCGTCATTGGAAACCACCGGCAGACGCACGGGCGGCTTGCCGAAGAAGCGATCGCGACGATCGGCATCGAACATCGCCCGCATGCCGGCCATCAGATGGGCCGGGATCACCCGTTGCGCATTGCGCGGGCCATCGACCAGCGGCACCTGCGACACCACGCACTTCACGCGACGATCGATCGCGCCGACCACCAGCACGTGGCCGCCGCTGTAGCTGGAACCGAACACGCCGATCCGCGAGGCATCGGTTTCCGGCAGGGTTTCAGCGAAGGTGATCGCGTCGCGATAACCGTTGATCTGCGCCCAGGGATCGATCTCCTGGCGCGGCTCGCCATCGCTGGCGCCGAGGTTGCGATGGTCGTAGACCAGCGAGGCGATGCCGGCTTGGGCGAACAGCTCGGCGTACTTGTCGAGAAAGATTTCCTTGGTCGCCGAAAAGCCGTGTGCCATGACCACGGTCGGCACCGGGCCGCTGACGCCATCCGGAAGGAAATGCCAGCCGCGCAAGGTGACGCCGTCGGTAGTCCTGAATTCGATGTTCTTGCGCATGCCGCTGCTCCTCGCTGTTTTGTAGTGTGCCGAGACTCGCGGGCCGCTCCCGGCAACGCCATACCCGATCGGGTGGCAAAACCGGGGCGAGGCTGGGCGATCAGACGCCGAGCAGTTCGACCTCGAACAGCAAGGTGGCATTCGGCGGAATCACGCCGCCGGCACCGCTGGCGCCGTAGCCGAGATCGGACGGAATCACCAGACGACGGGTGCCGCCCACCTTCATGCCCTGCACGCCTTCGTCCCAGCCGCGGATCACGCGGCCGCCGCCGAGCGGAAACGCGAACGGCTGGCCGCGATCCTTGCTCGAATCGAATTTCTTGCCGGCAACGCCGTCCTTGTACAGCCAGCCGGTGTAATGAACGCTGACCTTGTGGCCGGCCGCGGCTTCGGCGCCGGTCCCCTCGATGGTGTCTTCGTACTGCAAGCCGGATGGTGTGGTGATCATCGTGTTGTGTCCTGGGAATGACCTTGCGGTCGGGCGGCGAAGAATAACGGTCTGCGCGGTGCTTCGGACCCGTTCGATAGTCAGTGGATATCCAAATCGGCTCGGCGGATCGTTCACAATGAGCGATGAAAATCCCTCGCGGCCTCGAACCGCTGATCGAAGACGGCATCATCGACGCGGTGATCCGCCCTCTGAAGAGCGGCAAGGAAGCCTCGGTTTATGTCGTCGCCTGTGGCGCGATCATCCGCTGCGCCAAGGTTTACAAGGAAGCCGAGAAGCGCGGCTTCCACAAGCTCGCCGAGTATCAGGAAGGTCGCCGCGCCCGCGGCAGCCGCGACCAGCGAGCGATGGGCAAACGCTCCAAGCACGGCCGCAAGCAGCAGGAAGAAGCCTGGAAGAACGCGGAAGTCGACGCGCTGTACCGGCTCGAAGCGGCAGGTGTGCGGGTGCCGAAACCGCATGGCTATTTCGACGGCGTGCTGGTCATGGAACTGGTCGACGATGGCAACGGCGCACCGGCGCCACGTCTCAACGATGTGACGCCGACGCCGGACGAAGCGCGTGCCTGGCATGCCTTCCTGATGAATCAGATCGTGCGCATGCTCTGCGCCGGCCTGATCCACGGCGATCTATCCGAGTTCAATGTATTGCTCGGGCCGGATGGCCCGGTGATCATCGATCTGCCGCAGGCGATCGATGCCTCCGGCAACAACAACGCTTTCCGGATGCTGGCGCGTGATGTCGAGAACATCACCGCCTACTGCGGCCGCCAAGCACCGGAGTTGCGCAAAACCTGGTTCGCCCACGAGATCTGGGCGCTGTTCGAAGCCGCTGAACTGCGGCCGGACAGCGTGCTCACCGGTGAATTCACCTTCCCCGAAGGTGCGGCGGATGTCGACGGCGTGCTCGAACAGATCGAGGAAGCGCGCTGGGAAGCTGAAGCTCGCCAACGCGGCCGCGAGCAGGCTGAAGAAGAGGATTGATCGGAGTCGATCAGCGGAAGGCGTTCGCGTGCCGTCCGCTGCCATCACTTACAGATCG
>NZ_CAISIQ010000122.1 GCF_903885465.1 uncultured Nevskia sp. | reverse complement strand
GGCCGGCGCCCGGGTGCACGGTCAGGCCCGGCGGCTTGTTGATCACCGCGATGTCGTTGTCCTCAAAAACCACTTCGAGCGGGATCGCCTGCGGCCGGTCATTGCTGGCCAGCGGCTGTTCGTCGACCGTCAGATCGAGCACATCGCCGGTGGCCACCGGCTGACGCGCCTTCTCGGCCGGCGCGCCGTTGATGATCAGCGCCCCACTCTCGATCCAGCTTTTGAGTCGGCCCCGAGACCAGGCCGGGAACAACTGCGCAGCCACGGCGTCCAAGCGCTGGCCGTGCAGGAAATCGGGTACCTGCGCTTGCTCCACCTGGCTCATGATCTCGCCCCCCGACACCAGAGTTGGTGCCGCGACGAGGGCTGACAGCCATCGGCTATACTCATTTTTTGACTCAACGTGCTGATGCTCCGCGTAATGATCGATCGTTCTTCCCGCGGCCCGTCCGCAACGCGCGCACTGCGCGTTATCTGCCTCGCCTCGCTGGCGGCCCTCGCGACTGGCTGCGCCTCGAAAGGCGACAAAGCCGATCGTCCGGACAATCCGTTCCGACCTGGCTCGGAAGTCGGCCCCTCTGGCGCCACGCCGCAGACCGAAGAGGCGCTGAAGGCCGAAGCGGCGCTGTTCTACCGGCGCGCGCATGAAGCGATGGTGGCCTCCGACTACGAGACCGCAACCACCCGCTACACGCAGCTGATTGCTCGCTACCCGTTCACCGAGTATTCGACTCAGGCCGAGCTCGAGAAGATCTTCGTCCAGTATCGCAGCTTCGCGCCGGATGAAGCGCTGCTCGCCGCGGATCGCTTCATCCGCGAACATCCGCGCCACGTCCATGCTGATTACGTTCAGTACCTGAAGGGTCTGATCAATTCCAGCCGCACGCAGGCGATCAGCGATTACCTGCCGATCGACTCGAGCAAGAAAGACGTCACTGGCGAACGCCGCGCCTATGACGATTTCGCCGTGCTGCTACAGCGCTATCCCAGCAGCCCCTATGCCGGCGACGCCCGCAAGCGGATGGTCTATCTGCGCAACCGGGTGGCCTCGCATGAACTGTCGATCGTCCGCTACTACGTCAAGCGCCAGGCTTGGGTAGCGGTATCGAAGCGCGCCGAGAATCTGATTGCCGAGTATCCCGGCGCCCCGGCGACGGTCGATGCGCTGAAGCTGCTGAAGCTGAGCTATGAAAAGCTGGGCCTGACGCCACAAGTGGCCGATCTCGACCTGCTGATCGCCAGCAATGCCGAGTCGATCGCCCAGGCGAGCGCGCCGCCACCGAAGCCGGGTCCGCGTACCGTCATCGTTCTGCCTACCGATCAGCCGTCGGTAGCGCCAGCCGCGCTTGCACCGGCCGCCGCCGCCACGCCAGCGGCACCAGCGGCCGCGCTGGAGCTGACCAGCGAAGCCCCGCAGGGCTTTTTCGAGCGGATCGGCGGCTACTTCGAATCGCTGAACAAGACCTACACGATCGACAGCAAGGAGACCAGACCGGCCGATGCAGCAGCCGCAGGTACTGCAGCTGCGCCGGCAGTCAGCACTCGGGCTGAGCCCGCCAACCCGTCGTCGGCCAATCAACCGGATGCCGCGTCGCTGACCACCGGCCCCTACGTGGGCGAGCCAGCGGCCATCAATCTGCCGCCTTTGTTCAGCGCGGGAGAGGCCGCCAAGCCGGCCCAAGCGACCACCGAGACTGCGCCGAAGGTCGAGGCTGCTGCGCCTGCAACTGCAGCAACGCCCGAAGAGAAGAAGGAGAAAGGCGGTCTGTTCGACTTCCTCAACAAGACCTACACGATCGGCGGCAGCAAGACGGATGAAGCGGCGGCGAAGAATCCACCGGCGACCACCAGCGAAGCGACGCCCAGTGACAGCAACACCCAGCTGAAGATGGATTACGAAGCGCCAGACGGCAGCAGCCAGCCGGTGACAGTCAACGGCAACACGACGCCCGAGCCACAACCTGCCGCCCCTCCGGCCACGCCATAAGCCCAGCGATCGGCGGTTGATGGACCATCGGGGCGCAGCGAAAGCCGCGCCCTTTTTCATGCTCGCAGTTCAGCGATCGCCGTAGACCGCGGTGATCGGATAGCGCCGTTCGCGCCCGAACGCACAAGGCGTGATCTTCGGCCCTGGCGGCGCCTGGCGGCGCTTGTATTCGGAACGCCGCACCAGCCCGGCAACACGACGCACGGTCGCTTCATCGAAGCCCATCGCGACGATCTCGGGGATCGACAGGCTGCGCTCGACATAGGCTTCGAGAATCGGATCGAGCACTTCGTAAGGCGGCAGCGAATCCGAATCCTTCTGGTCCGGCCGCAGTTCGGCGCTCGGCGGACGCTCGATGACCCGCTCGGGAATCACCGGCTTGCCTGCCGGCGCCAGCGTGTTGCGATAACGCGACAGCTCGTAGACCAGGCCCTTGTAGGCGTCCTTGATCGGCGCGAAACCGCCGCACATGTCGCCGTACAAAGTCGAATAGCCCACCGCCATCTCGCTCTTGTTGCCGGTGGTCAGCACCACCGGCCCGAACTTGTTCGACAGCGCCATCAGCAGCACGCCGCGCGAGCGCGACTGCATGTTTTCCTCAGCGAGATCGATCGGCCGGTCACCGAAGATCGGCGCCAGGGTTTCGGTGAACGCCTCGAACGGCCGTTCGATCGGCAGCACCGAATAGCGGATGCCGAGCGCCTCGGCTTCGAGCCGCGCATCGTCGTTGGACATGTCCATCGTGTAGCGCGATGGCAGCGACACCGCCCAGACCCGATCGGCACCGAGCGCGTCGGCGGCGATCGTCGCCACCAGCGCCGAGTCGATGCCGCCGGACAAGCCCAGCAACACGCCGGGAAAACCGTTGCGGTTGACGTAGTCGCGCGTCGCCTGCACCAGCGCGCGATAGACCTGCGCAACGCTGGAGGAAGCCGCTCGCCGCTCGCCGCTGAATGTCAGCGCGCCGTCCTGGCGCGTGACGGTCAGCGGGAATACGCCTTCGTCGAACAGCGGCGCTTCGAAGCCCAGCGAGCCATTGGTATCGATGGCCAGCGAATCGCCATCGAACACCAGTTCGTCCTGGCCACCTGCGCAGTTGACGTAGACGATCGGCAGATCCTGCTCGGCCAGGCGCTGGCGCAATACCACGCGACGCTCGTCCGGCTTGCCGATGTTGTACGGCGAGGCATTGATGTTGAGCAGCAGTTCGGCGCCGGCGGCCTTAGCCCGCGCCGTCGGGCCCGGGCCCCAGATGTCTTCGCAGATGCACAGGCCGATGGTCAGGCCATCGAGCTTGAACACGGTCGCGCTCGGCGCGCCCGGTGTGAAATGGCGGCGTTCGTCGAACACGCCGTAGTTCGGCAACAACTGCTTCCGGGCTCGAGCAACCAGCCGACCATCGCGATAAACCGAGGCCGCGTTGTAGGTGCGGCGGCCGCCGGCATCGTCGACGAACTCCGGATGGCCGACGACGATGTGAATGCCGTTCGAAGCCGCCGCGACCTGCTCCAGCCCAGCGGCGATTGCCTGCGGCAGCGCGGTGCGCAGCAGCAGGTCATCCGGCGGATAGCCGAGCAATGACAGCTCCGGCGTGGCGACCAGCTGAGCACCGAATTCATCGCGAGCCTTGGTGGCCGCGGCGATGATCTTGGCGACATTGCCGTCGATGTCGCCGACCCAGAGGTTCAGCTGGGCGGCAGCGAGGACCAGCGGCTTGTTCATCAGAGTTTCGTTTCCACAATCAGGGACGACACGATACCGGCACGATAAACGAGAAAGGGCGCGACGAATCGCGCCCTTTCCGGTTACTTCAGTTGCTGGACAGCGATCAGAGCAGCGACTTCATCGCCGCGCCGAGGTCCGCCGGCGAGCGAACCGTCTTGACGCCGGCCGCTTCGAGCGCCGCGAACTTCTCGTCCGCCGTGCCCTTGCCGCCCGCGATGATCGCGCCGGCATGGCCCATGCGCTTGCCAGCCGGTGCAGTGACGCCGGCGATGTAGGCCACCACCGGCTTCTTGACGTACTGCTTGATGTAGGCCGCCGCTTCTTCTTCCGAAGAACCGCCGATTTCGCCGACCATGATCATGCCGTCGGTTTCCGGATCGGCTTCGAAGCGCTTCAGCACGTCGATGAAGCCGAGGCCGCGAACCGGATCACCGCCGATGCCGACGCAGGTCGACTGGCCGAGGCCGTTCTGGGTGGTCTGGTGCACGGTTTCGTAGGTCAGCGTGCCCGAACGGGAGACGATGCCGATACGGCCCGGCTTGTGGATGTGGCCCGGCATGATGCCGATCTTGCACTGGCCCGGGGTGATCACGCCGGGGCAGTTCGGACCGATCAGCACGGCGTCCGGATAGGCCTTGAGTGCGGCCTTGACCTTGACCATGTCGATCACCGGAATGCCTTCGGTGATGCAGATGATGACCTTGATGCCGGCGTCCGCCGCTTCGAGGATCGCGTCTGCCGCGCCGGGGGCCGGCACATAGATCATCGTTGCGTCGGCGCCGGTGGCGCGCACCGCGTCATGAGCGGTGTTGAACACCGGCAGCGACAGATGGCTGCTGCCGCCCTTGCCCGGCGATACGCCGCCGACCATCTTGGTGCCGTAGGCGATCGCCTGTTCGGAGTGGAAGGTGCCCTGCTTGCCGGTGAAGCCCTGGCAGATGACCTTGGT
>NZ_CAISIQ010000121.1 GCF_903885465.1 uncultured Nevskia sp. | reverse complement strand
TCGAGCTTGCCGGCTTCGACCTTGGACAGATCGAGGATGTCGTTGATCAGCTGCAGCAGCTTCGAGCCGCTCTCGAAGATGACCTTGGCCGACTCCACTTCATCAGACGCCAGATGGCCTTCGTCGTTGTCGGCCAGGCTCTTCGACAGGATCAGCAGGCTATTCAGCGGCGTGCGCAACTCGTGCGACATGTTGGCCAGGAATTCGCTCTTGTACTGGCTGGCGCGGGCCAGTGCATCGGCCTTTTCCTGAGTCTCGCGCTGCAGCTCCTGCAGGATCATCTGCTGCTCCTGCATGGTGGCGCCGCGGCTGACCAGCGATTCGTTGGTGACCTTCAGCTCCTCGGCCTGCAGCTTCAGTTCTTCCTCGGAGGCGCGCAGCTTCTGCGATTGCTCTTCGAGCAGACGGGTCTTGGCACCGAGCGCTTCGTTGGTGGCGCGCAACTCCTCCTGCTGCACGCGCAGCGATTCCTCGGAGGCCTGCAGTTCCTCGGATTGCGCCTGGGTTTCGGCCAGCAGTTCCTGGGTGCGCAGCGCGCGGCGCAGGTTGTCGAACGACAAGGTAACGATCGGCAGCAGCTCGTCGAGCAGATGTCGCTGTTCGACGCTGAAATCATCGAAGGCGGCAATTTCGAGCACCGCCACCAGATGGTCCTGCAGCACCAGTGGCAGCAACAGCAGACAGCGCGGCGTCGCCTGACCCAGCCCGGAACGGATGCTCAGGTAATCGCCCGGCAGGTCGCGCAGCAGCACCGGCTCGCGGCTGCGCGCGCACTGGCCGACCAGGCCATCGTCGAGCTTGATCGCCTGACGCCGGGCGATGTCGTCCGGCAGGCCGTAGCCGCCGAGGCATTGCAGGCGCTGACGGCGATCGTCGAAGCCGTAGAACGCCAGCGCGGCGGCGCCAACCTTCGGCCGCAGCGCATCGGTCAGCGCATGGGCGAAGGCGCCGGTATCGCGCGCTTCCTGCAGCCCGGCGGAAATCTCGCCGAGCGAAGTCTTGACCCAGTTCTGGCTGTGGGTGGTGATCGACATGGCCTTGAACACGTCGAGTGCGCGGGCAATGTCGCCAACCTCGTCGGCACGCCGCTGGAACGGCACAACGATGCTGTGATCGTGACCGGCCAGCCGGGTCATCAGCGCGGTGAGCGCGGTGATCGGCGCGGCGATCATTCGCCGCACGCTGCGGATTGCGTAACCGGAGATCAGTACCGCGAGGAGCAGCAGCAGGATCGTCAGCCGGCGCGCCATCTCCACACTTTCATGCAAGGTTGCGCTGCGCTGGCCGAGCAGCAGGCGCTCGGTGGCCTGGGTGTCGGCGATGAGGGCGCGCAGCGTATCGCGGTACCCCTTGCCCTTGATGGTCAACGCGACCGAAGCCTCGGTGCTGCCGCCGCTTTCGATCAATACCCGGGTCGGCTCGGAGATTTCATTGCGCCAGGTGCTCATCACCTCGTCGATGCGATCGAGCTGCGCCTGCTGCGCCGGGTTATCGACGACCAGACCGCGCAAGGTCGCCAGCACGTGCCGGTACGCCTCGGTACCGTCGTTGTAAGGCGCCAGATAAGCCGGATCGTGCGTCAGCTGATAACCGCGGATGCCGGTCTGCTGGTTCAGGGTCTGCACTTCCAGATCGCGCAGCGCGGCGATCACTTCATAGGTGTGCTGCGTCCAGCTACGCTGGTTCTCCTCGCGCTGCTGGATCAGGAAGAAGGCCACCGCGTTGATGACCAGCAACAGCGTGATCAGGCCGAAACCGACGCCGAGCTTGGTCGCGATCGGCCAGTCCGCCAGGACCCACAGACGCTTGCGAGGCGCCGGCTGACCCGCCGCGGTGAGGCCGTTTTCAGCCATGGGCGTTGGTGCCTGCGTTGGCACCAGCGTTGGCTCCTGCCTGGGCGACCGCGGCTTCGCGCGCCTGGATGTAGTCGGCCATCGGGATGAACAGCAGATCGACGAGCCGGCGCAGCAGGTGCTCCTCGTACTTGTCGATGCGGCCGTCGGCCAGCGCCACTTGCCAGAGCATGCTGATCAGCCGGCGCTTGCCGTCGGCATCGAGGGCGTTGTTCAACGTCTGCACGTATTCGTGCAGCGATACCGACTGCCGGGCGCGCAGGCGCGCTTCGCTCAGCAATTGATCGAGCGCGGCGCTGTCCAGCCCATAGCGTTCGCAGAGCAGGCTGCCGACCCGCTCGAGTTCGACATCGTCGGATTCGAAATCGGCGGCGGCCAGTTCGAGCAGCAGCAGCGCTGTCGACAAGGCTTCGGACGGCGCTTTCGCGGCGGCGGACTTCGGGGCAATCAGATCACGCAGACGGCTCAGGACCACAGGGTTCTCCGGGTTGCGATGGCAATCGTCAAGACGGCGGGAATTCAGGCCGGCCGCAAGACGCGTTCCAGGAAGACCTGAACCTGAGCCTGGAGTTCGCCGAGCCGGCCGTGGAAGAAGTGCCCGGCATCGTCGTAATGGATGAATTCCGGCGGCGGGTCGTAGCTCATCATCGCGGTGCGGGTTTCGGCGTAGGACACGGTGTCGTCATCGGCACTGTGTACCGCAAGCCAGGGCACCTGCGGATGCGCGGGCGGCTCAGCGGTCTTCAGATACCGGCCCATCGGCGGCGCAATGGTGACCAATGCCGCGCAAGCCGTGCGCGACGCCGCCTTCAGCGCCACGTGGGCGCCGAACGAGAAACCGGCGATCACCAGCGGCAACTCCGGCGCGGTAGCCCGCAGCGCCTCGATCACGGCCAGCGCGTCATCGGTTTCACCGAGAGTGTCGTCGAACAGGCCGGCGCTGCGGCCAACACCGCGAAAGTTGAAGCGGACCACGCGGCAGCCCGTTTTCAGCGCCGCATTGGCGAGCGTCCAGACCACCTTGTTGGCCATCGTGCCGCCAAACAAGGGGTGCGGATGGCAGACCACGCAGAGGCCGATCGGCGTCTGTTTCGGCGTCGTCAGCAAGGCTTCGAGGCGGCCGGCCGGGCCGGCGATCAACAATTCGCTGCTGGCGCCCGGACGCAGCGCCGTTTCGGGGATCGTTTCAGGTACGGGGGACATGGTTCAAGTCTAGGATGTGAAGAGGCTTTCGGTCGAACCCTCGGTGGCTGCCCGGCTTGCCAGCCTTGGGGCGCGAACCTATAGTTCGACGGGCTCGGGGTCAGCTTGCCTGCTCCGAAGTACTAATAAATCCAGCACAGATTTGGGGGACATGGAATGCGCAAGCTCGCTGTCATCACGGGCGCCGCTCTGGCACTCGCCGGAACTTGGACGGCCGTGGCAGGCCAGAACAACGACATCAGCACCCAACCGTCGGCGAATGCCTACGTGAGCATGGACTTCGGCCATCCGAATCCGGCCCGCGCAATGACGGCACCGCTGCACTACGGCCTGCGCATGTCTTATGACCAGCGCCTGCGCGCGTTCGACGGCGGCGCGCTGCCGGCGCTCGCCCAGTGGGACTTCGACACCCGCGGCAACCGCATCGCGATGGTCGGCGGCATTCCGTTCATGGCGCACATTCAGCCGCCGATGCGTCAGGCCGAAGATGACGGCGGCCGCCCGGCGCAGGACGGCATCGGTCCGGAAGGCCTGGACTTCTTCGATCTGTCGCTGCTGGTCGTCGGCGTTGCCGGCATCGGCTACCTGATCTACGAAGTGGCTGACAACAAGGACAGCAAGGCGGAAACCCCGCCTGCCACCACGGGCGGCCTCCTCGGCGGCTTGCTGGGTGGACTCCTGGGCGGCGGAACGACTGGCGGAACCACGGGTGGCACCACCGGTGGCACGCTCGGCGGTCTGCTGGGTGGCTATGCCAACGCGAACGGCATCTCGGCTGATCGCGATGTCGAGCGTCTGAATTGGCTCGATGGCGGCACCGGTCAGATGGGCGACCTGCAGAAGCGGTAAGCGCGCAGCCGCAACACCAAAGGGAGCCGCGAGGCTCCCTTTTCGTTTACGAAGTTGCTCGCCCCGCGAGCAGATAGAGAGAACCTGATGATTCCAGCCTGGCTCAAGACCCGACTCGACATGGTCTTCGGCATCGATCTGCGCACGCTGGCCTTGTTCCGCGTGATGCTCGGCACCGTGCTGCTGGCGGATCAGCTGTGCCGCGTGGTCGATCTGACTGCGTTCTATACCGATCTCGGCGTCATGCCGCGCGACTGGCTGCTGAGCACCAACGGCCTGTGGCGCGTCACCTTCCATGCGGCCAACGGCGAGTGGTGGTTTGCCGCGCTGCTGTTCGGCATCGAAATAATCGCCGCGCTGCTGATCATCTTCGGCTGGCGCACGCGCCTGGCGCTGGTGATCGCCTTCGTGCTCAACGCATCCCTGCTGAACCGCAATCCGATGGTGCTGCTGGGCGGCGACATCCTGCTGACCTGCCTGATCTTCTGGGCGATCTTCCTGCCGGTGGCGGCGCGTGCCAGCCTCGATGCCGCGCTGAGCAACACGCCGGCGCCAGCCGACAATCTGCACCGTTCCTGGGCCTCGGTCGGCATCTTGTTCCAGGTGATGTCGGTGTACTTCTTCAGCGCCATCCTGAAAAGCGGCGCCGACTGGCACAACGGCACGGCGGTGTTCTATGCGCTGTCGATCGACGGCTACTCGACACCGCTCGGCCAATGGCTGAAGACCTTCCCGCAACTGACCACCGGTCTCACCCATTACGTCTGGTGGCTGGAGATGGTCGGGCCGATCCTGGTCTTCGTGCCGGTGCTCAGCCGCGCCTTCCGCTTCGCGGTGATGGCGATGCTGATGGCGATGCACATCGGCTTCATCTTCTGCCTGGAACTCGGGCCGTTCCCGTACATCAGCCTGACTTCGCTGAGCCTGCTCGCCGGTGGATGGCTGTGGGATGCCGCAGGCCGTCTGCGTGATCGCCGCGCTGCCGCTCTCGGGCCGCAGCCCTTGCGCATCTACTACGACCGCGACTGCGGCTTCTGCCTGAAGAGCGTGCTGATCCTGCGATCGCTGCTGTTGCTGAAAGCCGAGATCGCCCCCGCGCAGGACACGCCGCGGGCAAAGTCCTTGCTCGAAGCGAACTACTCCTGGGTGATCCTCGATCACGACGATCACGCCTATCTGAAGTGGCCGGCATTCGTGATCCTGCTGCGTAGGTCGCCGCTGTTCGCGCCGATCGGCTGGCTGCTGTCCGGCGGCTGGGCCGTGCCGATCGGCAATGCCGTATACGACTTCGTCGGCCGCAATCGTGGCGGCTTCGGCCAGATCAGCGGCGCGCTGCTGCCGTTCCACGACCGGCCGTTCGAAAGCGGGCCGATCGCTCAGGCGCTCGCCGGTTTCACGATGGTGGTGCTGCTGACCTGGAACTTCTGCACCATCCACTGGCTGCCGGAACGGCTGTACGCGATGCTGACGCCGCCGCTGCGCAAGGTGCGCCTCGATCAGTACTGGGACATGTTCGCGCCGTTCCCGTCGCGCGAAGACGGCTGGTTCGTGATTCCCGCAACGCTGCGAGACGGCACCGAATTCGACCTGCTGCACCCGGAACGCAAGGGCATCAGCTACGACAAGCCCGAGTACATCACCCACGAGTGGCAGAACATCCGCTGGCACAAGTACATGGAGCGCGTCTGGTCCGCCGCGTTTGCCGACAACCGTCTGTATTACGGCCGCTGGCTGTGCCGCGACTGGAACACCACGCATACCGGCCAGCAGCAGCTCGACACTTTCAAGATCATCTACATGCTCGAGAAATCGGTGCCGCCCGGCCAGACGCCGACCGTCGAACAGATCGTGCTGTGGCGCCATGGCTGCTTCGCGGTGCCGGCATCAAACGCAACCAAGTGAAGTCGATTGTCGTCCGATGGGCCTGATCGATATCGGCGCCAACCTCGCGCACGAAAGCTTCGCTGCCGACTTCGATGCCGTCCTGAGTCGCGCCAGCGCGGCAGGTGTCGACACGATCATCGTCACCGGCTCCTGCGCGGCGAGCAACGAACAGGTGCTGGCCTTTGCCCAAGCCTCACGTGCCGCGCCACGCGGCAGCGATCAGCCTCGGCTGTATGCGACCGCCGGCCTGCACCCGCATCACGCCGCAGACTGGAACGATGCTCTCGCCGCCCGCATCGCGACCCTGGCGCAGGCGCCGGAAGTGGTGGCGCTCGGCGAATGCGGGCTCGACTACTTCCGCGACCTGTCGCCGCGCCCGGAGCAACGCGCCGCGTTCATCGCTCAGCTCGAATTGGCGATCGCAGCGAACAAGCCGGTGTTCCTGCATCAGCGTGATGCCCATGCGGATTTCATCACCATCCTGCGCGACTACCGGCCGCAGCTGCGCGATGCCGTCGTCCACTGCTTCACCGACACGGCCGCCGCCTGCGCGGACTACCTGCAGCTCGACTGCCACATCGGCATCACCGGCTGGATCTGCGACGAGCGCCGCGGCAGCCATCTGCACGAAGTCGCGCGGATGATTCCGACCGAGCGCCTGCTGATCGAGACCGACGCGCCCTACCTGCTGCCGCGAACCTTGCGGCCCAAACCCAAGGATCGCCGCAACGAACCCGCGTACCTGCCCGCCGTGCTGACAGCCATCGCCGAGGCGCGCGGCGAGTCGTCTGCGCAGGTCGCCAGCTCGACGACGGCGAACGCCCGACGCGTGTTCGCCCTGCCCCAATAATTGGGGTCAGATACAGATTAATTTTGGCAACTAGCAACGAGCCACTGGACACTGCCGCACCATGCCCTACGTCCTGTCGCCGCTGATCCGCCCCGATGCGCCCGGTCTCTGGGCCGAAGGCGCGCCGTATTCGGTCGAGCCGATCTACGACCTCTGCAATCCATCCCATCCGCCGGTGCGCTACGACGCCCATCGGCTGGCGCCGCACAGCCTGCCGCATGTCGATGCGCCTTCGCACATCCTCGAGGACGGCGCGGATGTCGGCAGCTATTTCACACCCGCGCGGCTTGGCAATCTTTACGGTCCGGTGCTGTTGCTGAAACTGCAATCGCCGGTCTGGCAGGACCTCGCCGGCGGCCGCCATTGCCTCGTCGATGCCGCGCAGCTGCGCGCCGAGATTCGCCGTGCGACTGGCAGCGAAGTCGCACCGGACAAGCTGATCCTGAGCTTGGCGGATCTGCCAATGACCGCCCACGGCCAGCACGATCCGGCCTGCGCACTGACCCTGGCCGAGGATGCTGCCGACTGGCTGCTCGCCAATCCGCGCTTCGACGCCTATCTGACCTCGTGGAAGTCGACCGACTTCCAGCCCGGCTCCCGCGCCCGGCCGATTCACCGCAAGCTGCTGCCGCACGCTGCCGTGTTCGAATGCCTGGATGTCGCCGCGGTGCCCGAAGGCCTCTATTTCCTCAGCGCCTTCCCGTTGCCGCTGGCGGGCGCGTCCGAAGCGCCGGTCTGCCCGGTGCTGTTCACCTTCGACGAACTCGCGGCCGCGCTGGCAACGCGCTGATCGCAGCGCAAAGCCCTTGCAACTCCGCTGGCAGTCGGCGCGTCTAAACTGTGCCCCCGTCTTGCCCCTCGTCGCCATGAATCGAAGCCGTCGCCTGTTCGCTGCCCTCGCCACGGTCTGTGGACTGATGACCGCGTGCAGCGGCACGCCTGTGGTCACTGCCCCCGTGGTCGACGCGCCGAGCGGCCCGATCATTCCGCCAGCACCGGTGCTGCCGAAGGTGGCACTGGCCCTCGGCGGCGGCGCGGCGCGCGGCTTCGCCCATGTCGGCGTCATCAAGATGCTCGAATCGCAGGGCATCCAGGTCGATCTGATCATCGGCACCAGCGCCGGCAGCGTCGTCGGCGCGCTATACGCCTCGGGCCTGAACGGCTTCGAGCTGCAGGAAATGACCTTCGATCTCGAACGCGCGACCTTCGCCGACTGGCAGCTGTTCAACCGCGGCCTGCTGCGCGGCGAAAAGCTGCAGAACTTCGTCAACGAAAAGGTCGGCAATCGCAAGATTCAGCAGCTGCCGCGGCGTTTCGCCGCCGTTGCCGCCAAGCTGCGCACCGGCGAAGCGACGGTGTTCACCACCGGCGATGTCGGGCTTGCGGTGCGCGCTTCGTCGGCGATTCCCGGCGTGTTCCAGCCGGCGGTGATCGACAACGAGGAGTACGTCGACGGCGGCACCGTCAGCCCGGTGCCGGTGCGCTTCGCCCGCGCACTCGGTGCCGATATCGTGATCGCCGTCGATGTCTCGGCACCGGTCGAGGAAGCGCGTGAGGACTCGACTCTGGGCACCGTGCTGAAGGCCTTCGACATCATGGGTTCGTCCCTGCGCCGCGCCGAGCTGCCGGGCGCCGATGTAGTCATCGCCCCGGACGTGCACGGCATCAAGGCCGCCGATTTCGAATCCAAGCAGCGGGCGATCCTGGCCGGCGAGAAAGCGGCACTGGCGGCCGTGCCGGCGATCCGCGCGCTGATCGCTGCCAAGACCCATTAGGACCGCCGCCACTGATGAGCCTGGGCAGCGCGCCCGATCTGCTGCGGGTGCTGAGCCTGAACATCCAGGTCGGCCTGCGCAGTAGCCAGTACCGCCACTATCTGACCCAGGCCTGGCGCCACTTGCTGCCCTCGCAAGGCGTGCGCGGCGTGCTCGACGAGATCGGCAGCCTGGCGGCCGGCTATGACCTGGTTGGGATTCAGGAGGCCGATGCCGGCAGTCTGCGGACGCGGCAGCTGAACCAGGTCGCCTATCTCGCCGAACGCGCCTCGCTGCCGCACTGGCAGGCCGCGGTGAATCGCGATCTGCGGCCGTTCGCGCAGCACTGCCTCGGCGTGATGTCACGCGATCCGCTGCAGCTGCTGCGCCATCACCCGTTGCCCGGGCTGCTGCCGGGACGCGGCGCGCTCGATGTCGAAGTGAAGCGGCCGGGCTATCGACCGCTGCGGGTGGTCGTCGTCCATCTGGCGCTCGGGCGGCGCGATCGCAGCCGCCAGCTCGGCTATCTCGGTGCGCTGCTCGAAGACGGCGACGATGCGCTGGTACTCGGCGATTTCAACTGCGGGCCGCAGGAACTCGAGGCGCATCCTTCGCTGCGCCGCGCCGGCCTGAAACCGGTGCACCGCGACCCAACCTACCCGGCCTGGGCGCCCACCCGCTGCATCGACCACGTGCTGGTGACCGACGGGCTGGACGTCCACGAAGTCCGGGGGCTCGACGCGCGGCTGTCCGACCATCTGCCGGTCGGCCTGACCGTGCGCCTGCAGCCCGAGGAAGTTTCTTGATCACCGATATTCACGAGATTGCCAGCTGGCTGCTGCCGATCACCAGCTTGCTGCTGACCACCTGGACGGCGGCGCACGCCTTGCTGCACAAGCACAACGCCGCGTCGGCCTGGGGCTGGATCGGCGCCTGCCTGCTGCTGCCGTTCGCCGGACCGGTGCTGTACTTCGTGTTCGGCATCAACCGGGTGCTGACCCGCGCGCAGCGTCAGCAGCAACCACCTGAGCGCCGCGGCCCGAGCTACGCCGAAACCGATGCCCGCTACCAGCCCGATGTAGTACCGATCAGCCTCAGTGAAGTCGCGCGCAGCGGCGATGTGATCACCGGTCTGCCGCTGCTGACCGGTAACCGGCTGGACGTGCTGCACAACGGCGAAGCGGCCTATCCGCGGATGCTGGCGGCGATCGACGCGGCCCGGTATTCGATCGCGCTGACCTCCTACATCTTCGATCGCGACGAGGCCGGCGAACAGTTCATCGAGGCGCTGGACCGCGCGCAGGCGCGCGGCGTGGAAGTGCGCTGCCTGCTCGATGGTGTCGGCGAGCTGGCCTGGCGTCGCGCCGGCAGTGAGCTGCTGGCGCGCGGCGTGCCGGTGGTGCGCTACAACCCGCTGCGCCTGTGGCCGCCGTTCCTGCACATCAATCTGCGCAATCACCGCAAGCTGCTGATCGTCGATGGTGCCGTCGCCTTCACCGGCGGCATGAACATCAGCGCCACCCATTACGTCGCCGAGCCCGACAAGCCGGGCACGGCGGCCGATCTGCAGGTGGAGATACGCGGCCCGGTGATCGCCCAGTTGCAGCAGGTGTTCATCGACGACTGGGCCTATGCCGCCGAAGAAAACTGGACTCCACCAACAGCGCCATCAGCCGCAGAGGCTGGCGGCAACGGTGCACTGTGCCGGGTCATCACCGACGGCCCGAACGAGGATTTCGGCCATCTCAGTCTGGTGCTGCTCGCCGCGATCGCCGCTGCGCAGGAACGCATCCAGATCGTCACGCCGTACTTCGTGCCGCCGGACGAACTGCTGTCGGCGCTGATGTCGGCGGCAGTGCGCGGCGTCGTCGTCGATCTGATCCTGAGTCGCGACCGCAACCACCGGATCACCTGGTACGCGATGCACAAGCTGATGCCGCCGCTGCTCAAGCGCGGCGTGCGGATCCACCTGCAGCCGCCGCCGTTCTGCCACACCAAGTTGTTCGTGGTCGATCGCCGCTATGCGCAGTTCGGTTCGGCGAATCTCGACATGCGTTCGCTGCGGCTGAACTTCGAGATGGTCGTCGAGACCTACGACCGTGCCTTCGTCGAGGAACTGGCGCAGCACTGCGATGCCCTGAGCGAACGCGCCACCACGCTGGAGTACGACAAGCTGCGCCGCCGCCCGGTGCTGCTCCGTCTGCGCGATGCCGCCTGCTGGCTGCTATCGCCGTACCTGTAAACAAAAAAGCCCCGATCGTCGCCGGGGCTTTTTCGAATCAGCGCAAACCGATCAGTCGGTGACCGCACCGAGGCTGGCCGCCGACACCAGCTTCGCGTACTTGGCGAG
>NZ_CAISIQ010000120.1 GCF_903885465.1 uncultured Nevskia sp. | reverse complement strand
TGGCGCGACGAAAGATTCCGGAGCCGGCACAACCGGCAACCACGGGTTTGCCGTGAGCCCTCTTTTCAGCCCGATCGCCGATGCGCCGCTGCTGCTGATCGCAGCGGTCTGGTTGAGCAGCGGTCTGCGCAACCGTGATCCTTCGGCAAGGCTCGAATTGCTGGCCGCCAGCCTGATGCTGGCGTCAGCCTCCGCCGTCCTGTGGAACGCGCTGGGCGGCGCTGCGGTGATGTGGACCACCGGTTTTTCGCACCTGGCGCTGCTGCTGGTGGCGATCGTCGTCGCCGGGCTGGGTCAGGCGATCCCGGCCGAGGGATTCGCCCTGCGCAGCGCCCGCTACGCCGCTGGAGTCGGCTTGTCGGGCATCGTGCTCGCGGCAAGTTTGGGCCAGTACGCGCCCAGCGCCTGATAGATCGCCAGGCAGTTGCACAGCACCACGTCGAACGGCGTCTTCAGGCCTTCGCGCACCCAATGGGTCGCGATATGGATGTTGGAGCCGAGCAGGCCACTGGCGATCAAGTCGAGATCGACGCCGCGCGAGGCGGCGTCCGGGAACAGCTGATCGATGAAGCGACGGGTCAGCTCCATGTACTCGCGGGTGATCTGACCGGAAATCTGCTGCACGTCGTGACTGATGCTGATCGCATCGATCAGCATCACCCGCGCGCGACGAGGATCGTCCCGGATGAACTCCAGCAGCACGCGCAGGGCCGCGCCGGCAAGCACATCGATCCGGCTGCTGCTGTCCGAGGCACTGCTGTTTGCATTTGCCGCGATCAAGGCCGCTAGCGTCGCCTGCTTCAGCTGGCCGTTCAGCTGCAGGTACAGCGCGCTGAACAGCGCTTCCAGGCTTTTGAAGGACTCGTAGAAGTAGCGCTCGGTCAGACCCGCGCCAGCGCAGATTTCCCGGACCGTTACCGCGTGGAAGCCGCGGGTGCCGAAGGCTTCTAGCGCAGCCACAAGCAAGAGCGCACGGCGCTGGGCGACGCGGTCCTGCATCGGCAGGCCTTTCATCGGCCGAGGTTTCGGTGTCGAGATCGGGGCAGCGACCCGATGTCTCGGAGGGAGCTGATTTTCTTTCATGGCGACATATTGACATCAAACGTTGTCAAAAGTTAGATTGACAACGTGCATTGTCAAACACGAGGAAAGAACAGATGGCGTACGACGCGGGCAAACCGAACGAGAACAAGCAGATCCTGATCATCGGCAGCGGCTTCGCCGGCCTGTGCATGGCGATCAAGCTGCGCGAACAGGGTATCGAAGACTTTCAGATCCTGGAGCGCGGCGACGATGTCGGCGGCACCTGGCGCGACAATCACTACCCGGGCTGCGCCTGCGACGTGCAGTCGCACCTCTATTCGTTCTCGTTCGAACCGAACCCGGAGTGGACGCGGATGTTCGCGCGCCAGCCGGAGATCAAGGCCTATCTCGAAAAGTGTGCCGCGAAGTACGATCTGCGCCGCCACATCGTCTTCGGGGCCAATGTCCAGAACGCCCGTTATGACGAAGCCACCGCGACCTGGACGGTGAAGACCGCCGACGGCCGCAGCTTCAGCGGCCGCGTGCTGGTGTCCGGCATGGGTGGCCTTTCGAATCCGGCGATGCCGAACGTCAAGGGCCTGGACTCGTTCAAGGGCAAGGCCTTCCACTCGGCGCACTGGGATCACGGCTACGACCTCAGCGACAAGCGCGTGGCCGTGATCGGCACCGGCGCCAGCGCCATCCAGTTCGTGCCGCAGATCCAGAAAGCGGCGAAGCGCGTCGATCTCTACCAGCGCACCGCGCCGTGGATCATGCCGAAGCCGGATCGCGAAATCGGCTCGCGCGAGCGCCGCCTGTACAGAGCGCTGCCGGCGCTACAGAACGCCTATCGCACGGCGATCTACTGGATGCTGGAATCGCGGGTGCTCGGCTTTGCCGTCAACCCGAAGCTGATGACGATGGTCGAAGGTGTTGCCCGTGGTCACATCAAGCGTCAGATCAAGGACCCGGCGCTGCGCGCCAAGGTCACGCCGGATTACACGATCGGCTGCAAGCGCATCCTGATCTCCAATGATTACTACCCGGCGCTGGCCCAGGCCAATGTCGATGTCATTACTGACGACATCGTCGAAGTACGCGCCAACTCGGTGGTCGACAGCGCCGGCAACGAGCGTGTGGTTGACGCGATCATCTACGGCACCGGTTTCAAGGCGCAGGACCCGATGCCGCGCGGCACTGTATTCGGCAACGGCGGCGTCGATCTGCTCGATGCCTGGAAGACCGGCCCCGAGGCCTATCTCGGCCTGTCGGTCGCCGGCTTCCCGAACTTCTTCATGCTGGTCGGCCCGAACACCGGCCTCGGCCACAACTCGATGGTGTTCATGATCGAGTCGCAGGTTGCCTACGTGATGGACGCGCTGAGGACCATGCGCAAGCAGAAGCTGCGCGCGGTCGACGTCAAGCCGGATGCGCAGGTGACTTTCAACGAGAGCATTCAGGGCCAACTGTCGAAGACCGTCTGGACCTCCGGCTGCAAGAGCTGGTACGTCGACGCCAACGGCAAGAACACCACGCTGTGGCCTGGTTTCACCTTCATTTACCGCGGCAAGACGCGTCGCTTCCCGGCGACCGCCTATCGGCTGGAACGCGATCCCGCGACGGTCACGGCCTGAGTCGTCGGACCTTACAAGAACAATCACAAGAACGAGAAAGACACGATGAAATCATTTGCCAACAAGGTTGCCGCGATCACCGGCGCGGCCTCCGGCATGGGCCGCGAACTGGCGCTGGAACTGGCCGCCAGGGGCTGCGCACTGAGCTTGTCCGACGTCAACACCAAGGGCCTGGAAGAGACTGCGAAGCTGGCCAAAGCCAAGGGCGTGAAGGTCACCACCGCCAAGCTCGACGTGGCCAGCCGCGAAGCGGTCTACGACTGGGCCGAGCAAACCGCCAAGGATCACGGCGGCGTCAATTTGATCTTCAACAACGCCGGCGTCGCGCTCAATGCGCCGCTGGATACGATCTCGCAGAAGGATTTCGAATGGATCGTCGACATCAACTTCTGGGGCGTGGTCTACGGCAGCCAGGCGTTCCTGCCGCACCTGAAGGCCAGCGGTGATGGCCACATCATCAACACCTCGAGCCTGTTCGGCCTGATCGGCACGCCGGGCACCGGCGCCTATTCGGCGACCAAGTTCGCGGTGCGCGGCTACACCGAATCCCTGCGCATCGAGCTGGACATGATGAACTGCGGCGTCAGCGCCACCTGTGTACATCCGGGCGGCATCCGCACAGAGATCAACCGCAGCGCGCGTATCGCCGAAGGCACCGAAAAGCTGTTCGGCGTCAGCGGCGAAAAGGCGCGGGACAAGTTCGACAAGCTGCTCAACACCACCTCGGCGAACAAGGCGGCGCGGATCATCCTGCGGGCGGTCGAGAAGAATTCGCGCCGCGTGGTCGTCGGCCCGGATGCCAAGTTCATGGACATCATCGTGCGCCTGCTCGGTTCGGCCTACCAGCCGCTGATCGCTGCCAACACCAAGCGCATGCTTCGCTGACCAGCTCGCGCGGCTGCCGTCTTGGATGACGGC
>NZ_CAISIQ010000119.1 GCF_903885465.1 uncultured Nevskia sp. | reverse complement strand
CGTATGGCCTGGCACAGCGCCGGCACCTATCGCATTGCCGATGGCCGCGGCGGCGCCGGCTTCGGCACCCAGCGTTTCGCACCGCTGAACAGCTGGCCGGACAACGGCAATCTCGACAAGGCGCGTCGTCTGCTCTGGCCGATCAAGCAGAAGTACGGTCGGGCCATTTCCTGGGCCGATCTGATCGTGCTTACCGGCAATGTCGCCCTCGATTCGATGGGCTTCAAGACCTTCGGCTTCGCTGGCGGTCGCGAGGACGTCTGGGAACCGGGCGAAGACATCTACTGGGGTCCCGAAACCGAATGGCTCGCGTCCAGCGACAAGCCGAACAGCCGCTACTCCGGTGACCGCGATCTGGCAGAACCGCTGGGCGCGGTGCAGATGGGCTTGATCTACGTCAACCCCGAAGGCCCGGACGGCAAGCCGGACCCGCTGGGCTCGGCGCGCGACATTCGCGAAACCTTTGCCCGCATGGCGATGAACGACGAGGAGACCGTGGCGCTGACCGCCGGCGGCCACACCTTCGGCAAATCCCATGGCGCCGTCGACGCCGCCAACATCGGCCCCGAGCCAGAAGGCGCAGCTATCGAGGAGCAAGGCCTGGGCTGGATCAACCGCTTTGGCAGCGGCTCGGGCGTGCACGCCTTCACCAGCGGCATCGAAGGCGCCTGGACGCCGACCCCGATCACCTGGGACAACAGCTACTTCGAAACCCTGTTCGGTTACGAGTGGGAACTGACCAAGAGCCCGGCCGGTGCGCATCAATGGAAGCCTGCCGGCGGTGCCGGCAGCAGCACCGTGCCGGATGCCCATGACCCGAGCAAACGCCACGCGCCGACGATGACCACGGCGGACATGGCAATGCGCATGGATCCGGCGTACGAAAAGATCTCGCGGCGCTACATGGCGAATCCGCAGGAACTTGCCGATGCCTTTGCCCGCGCCTGGTACAAGCTGACGCATCGCGATATGGGGCCGCTGTCCCGTTACCTCGGCCCGCTGGTGCCGAAGGAAGAACTGCTCTGGCAAGATCCGGTTCCGGCCGTCGACCACCCGCTGGTCGATGAGCAGGATGTTGCCGCGCTGAAGGGCAAGATCCTCGCCTCCGGCCTGTCGATCTCCGAACTGGTGACCACGGCCTGGGCGTCGGCAGCGACGTTCCGCAGCAGCGACAAGCGTGGCGGTGCCAATGGCGCGCGCATTCGCCTGGCACCGCAGAAGGACTGGGCGGTCAACCAACCGGCTGAACTGGCCAAGGTGCTGCAGAAGCTGGAAGCGATCCAGAAGGACTTCAACGGCGCCGGCGGCAAGAAGATTTCGCTGGCGGACCTGATCGTGCTCGGCGGCTCTGCTGCAGTCGAAGCGGCAGCGAAGAAGGCCGGGCACGACATCAAGGTACCGTTCTCGCCGGGCCGCACCGATGCCTCGCAGGAGCAGACCGACGTCGATACCTTCGTGGTGCTGGAGCCGACGGCAGATGGTTTCCGCAATTACATCCGCAAGGAACAGGCGGGATCGGCAGCCGAATTGCTGGTCGACAAGGCGCAGCTGATGAGCTTGACCGGTCCGGAGATGACGGTGCTGGTCGGCGGCCTGCGCGCGCTGAACGCCAATGTCGGCAGGTCCGCGCACGGCGTCTTCACCAAGCGGCCGGAAACCCTGAGCAATGATTTCTTCGTCAACCTGCTCGACATGAGAACCAAGTGGCAGAAGTCCACGAGCACCGAAGGCGTGCTGGAAGGGCGCGATCGGACCAGCGGCGAACTGAAGTGGACGGCAACCGTCGTCGACCTCGTGTTCGGTTCCAACTCCCAGCTCCGGGCCCTCGCCGAGGTCTACGCCTGCAGTGACGCGCAGCAGGTTTTCGTGCGCGACTTCGTGGCGGCCTGGACCAAGGTGATGAACCTGGATCGCTACGATCTCGCCTGATTGGCAGAAAGGATGGAAGCAGCGGAACGCATGAACTGTTGAGCAACATCAGGCCGCCAGAGCAATCCGGCGGCCTTTTTCGTGGCGCGGCGGCAGGCACTTCAATACAGTGACGGCCTGTTCGCCACCGATCTTTCGCAACGCTCATGGGTATCGCCATTGCTGTCCACACCTTGTTCGCCGCCATCTGGGTCGGCGGCATGTTCTTCGCCTACGTCTGCCTGCGCCCGACCCTGGCCGGCATCGATGCGAAAACCCGCACCACGCTCTGGGCGCAGGTGCTGCATCGCTTCTTCGGCTACGTGTTCCTGTCGGCCGCGCTGCTGCTCGGCACCGGCCTGCACCTGATCCGCAGCCTTGGCGGCATGGCCCATGTCGGCCCGCACGTCCACATCATGCTGACCCTGGGGCTGGTGATGATGGCGCTCGCGCTGCACGTCTACTTCGCGCCGCTGAAACGCCTGAAGCGCGCGGTAATTGCCGGTGATGTTGCCGAAGCCGGCCGCCGAGTCGGGCAGATTCGCATCTTCGTCGGCATCAATCTGCTGCTGGGCCTGATTGTCATCGTTGTCGCCAGCGGCGGCCGTTACTTTTTCGCGGGAGTCTGACGGTGACGATTCCGCTGCATGAAGCGACGATCAGCAGCCTGCCGAAGCTGCACAGCGGCAAGGTCCGCGATCTTTACGCGCTCGGCGATCACCACCTGCTGATCGTCACCAGCGATCGCCTGTCGGCCTTCGACGTGATCCTGCCCGACCCGATTCCTGGCAAGGGCGCGGTGCTGAACGCGCTGACCGCGTTCTGGATGGCGCGCTTCGAGGCGCTGATCCCGAACCACTTCGATACCTCCGTCGATCTCGACCAATGGCTGAACCCGGCCGAACGCGCGCAGTGCGAAGGTCGTGCGGTGGTCGCCAAGAAGCTGGTCGCGCTGCCGGTGGAGGCAGTGGCACGCGGTTATCTGATCGGTTCCGGCTGGAAGGACTACCAGGACAGCGGCGCGGTCTGCGGCATTCCGCTGCCGGGCGGGCTGATGCTGGCCGACAAGCTGCCGCAGCCGATCTTCACGCCGGCCTTCAAGGCGCCGAAGGGCGAGCACGACGCCAACATCTCGTTCGACGACACGGTGAAACTGGTTGGCGAAAAGCTGGCCGCGCAGGTCCGTGACATCACCTTGCGGCTGTATCAGGAAGCCTCCGAGTTCGCGGCGACGCGCGGCATCATCATCGCCGACACCAAGTTCGAGTTCGGTGTCGATGAAGACGGCACCCTGCATCTGATCGACGAAGTGCTGACGCCGGATTCCTCGCGCTTCTGGCCGGCCGCTGCATACCGCCCCGGCATCAGCCCGCCGAGCTTCGACAAACAATACGTTCGCGACTATCTGGAAACGCTGGACTGGAACAAGACCGCCCCTGGCCCGAAGCTGCCCGACGAAGTGATCGACCGCACCGCGAGCACTTATCGCGAAGCGCAGCGCCTCCTCACCGGAAACTGAAACGACGATGACGACTGCTTACTGGTGTGTGCTGATCGCCGCCTATCTGCCGCTTGCCTGGACCGGCATGGCCAAGTTCGGCGCCGGCGGCAAGGATTTCGACAACGCCGCGCCGCGGGTGATGCTGGCCAAGCTCGACGGCTGGCGGCAGCGCGCGAACTGGGCTCAGCTGAATGGCTTCGAAGCGTTTCCGCCGTTCGCCGCCGCGGTGATCATTGCCCATCTCCTTGCCGTGCCTCAGGCGCGGATCGATCTGCTGGCAATGGCCTTCATCGCTGCCCGCGTCGTCTACGGCATCCTCTACCTCGCGAACCTGCCGTCCCTGCGCTCGCTGGCCTGGATGATCGCCACCGGCTGTGTCGTTGCGCTGTTCGTGTCCGCTGCCTGATCAAGTCTGTCCGCTCGAGGAACCCGCCATGCAGATTCGCATCGAGATCGACGTCAAGCCTGAAGAACTGCGCCGCTTCCTCGGCCTGCCGGATGTTGCCGGCCTGCAGGAAGATCTGATCAGTTTCCTGCGCGACAAGCTTGGCGCGGCCGCCGAGACCTTCGATCCTTCGAGCTTCGTCAAGGACAATCTGCAGACGCTGCGGCAGAGCGCGCCTTGGCAGCTGCTGGTGTCGGCGAAAGCGCGGTCTTCGGCGAGTGCGGCGGCACCGGTTGAAAAGCCGGCCGCCAAGCGGACACGCAAGCGTTCGGCGAAAACGGCTGACACGACGGAAGCGAAGACTGCTCGCCGACGCAAGGCTGCCAAGCGGAAGGTGGCGAAGCCAGCTTCGAGCAGCGAGACCTAAGGCTGCGGACTTTCTGCTGAGGTGTAGGCCGAGCGCAGCAAGGCTCTGACCAGTGCAAGGCGGCGGCGATGATCGCCAATCACCCGCTTCGCAGTACGCGGCAGCAGGTCGATCTGATAACGCAGGGTTTCACCCGGCCTGCGGCTGCGGCGGATGATCTGCCAACGCTCCTGCAAGCCCTGACGGTGACCGTCGATGGCTCGCGCCTCGTTGCGCGCAAAGCGTCGCAACAAGTCCTGAATCCTGCTGTGACGACTGTCGGCGATGACGCCCGGCAACCGCTCTGAATTCTGTGCAGTCATGGTGTTTGGGCAGACCCCAAAACGAACGAACCGCGTGGCCTTGCGACCACGCGGTTCAGGATCATCGCGAGTGCGGTGATCTACCGGAGTCGACTACTTGTCGAGCTTAGCGGCAGCCTTCTTCACGGTCGCGGTGGCCTTCTTGGTCGTCGACTTGGCGGCCTTGGAGACCTTGGCGACGATCGGCGACTTGCCGGTCAGCTGCGCCTGGATAGTTTCGACGCCAGTCTTGACGACCTTGTACAGCTCTTCGCCGGTGCGCGAGACGACGGTGACCGTCTGGCTGAACGGGGCGGTCAAGGTGCCAGTGGCCGGCAGGTAGCTGATCGGATCGGCGGCGACAGCCTTCAGGCCGTCGGTCTTCGCCTTCTCGAAGCTGGACACGGCAGCCGAGTAGATTTCCTTGGCGGCGGTGGTGTTCTCGCTGACCAGCGACTTGTAGCCACCGACGACCACGTCACCAGCCTGCTTCAGGCTGTCGATGGAAATCTCGGCAACCTTCTGGCCCTGGCCAGAAATGGATTCAACGCGGCCTTTGACATCTTCAACAACGCTCTGCAGGTTCATCTTCGTACTCCTCACGTTTGGGACGGGCTCAGATGTTGCGACGCAACAATTGATGCACCGCATCATAACAGCGCGTTTTTGACTGTCAACCACGAATTCGTCCGGCAGACAAGCGGTCGGCGAAGAATTTTCCGCGGACCGTGTTTTGCCGATTCAGCCGGCGCGTTTCTGTCCGTGCCGCCAGGCACGAACCAGACGCAGCTCTTCATAGCTGTAGGCGCCGCTGCCCAGCGCTTCCCAGGCTGGACGCAACCGCGCCTCGCCATGCACCTGCAGCGCGCCGGCGATCGTCTGCACGCGATCGGCCGGCACCAAACGCGACAAATCCAGCGACACGCCATGGGCAAACAGCGCCTCGAGATGGCCGGCGATCGTCGCGCCATCGAGCCCGCGCTTCGCCGCAATCTCGTCGAGCTCCAATCCCTGCTCGAACAACCGCTGGCTGGCGACGACGGTATCCGGCAGGTCTTCATCGACGATCTGTTTCTCGTCGACGACGAAGGCCGCCGCGTCCTCGGCTGGCGCGTCCGGCACCGACAGACCTTTGTCGACCAGAAACGCGCGGATCGCCGCGGTGAACGCCGCGCCGTATTGCGCCAGCTTGCGGCTGCCGACGCCGGAGATATCGAGAAACGCCGTGCTGGTCAGCGGCTGGCGCTCGGCCATCTGCTTGAGGCTGGCATCGCTGAACACCACGTAAGGCGGCACGCCCTGCTGATCGGCCAAGGTCTTGCGCAGGCTGCGCAGCGCTTCGAACAGAGCCTCCGCTTCCGGCATCGCAGAGGTATCGAGCTCGACACTCGCGCCGCGACGCTTCTTCGGCTTGGCGGTCTTCGGCGCGATCGCGACCTGCACCGGCCGCTCGCCCTTGAGCACGGCGCGACTCGCTTCGTTCAGGCACAGCACCGGATACTCGTTGCCGGTTTCGCCGAGGAGGCCCTGGTGCAGCAACGCCCGCACCAGCAGCCGCCATTCGTCCTGCGACCGTTGCTTGCCGATGCCGTAGACGCTCAAGGCCTGATGGCCACGATCAATGAGTTTCTGGGTTTCCGAACCGCGCAGGATGTCGATCAGATACGCCGCGCCATAGCGTTCATTGCGCTGCGCCAGCCGTGCGATCGCCGACAGGAACTGCCGCGCCTCAAGCGTCCAGTCCTCGACCGGCTTCGGGTCGTTGCAGTTGTCGCAGGCGCCGCAGGGCGCTTCGAAGTTTTCGCCGAAGTAGCGCAGCTGGATCGCGCGGCGACATTCCGTGGATTCGGCGTAATCGAGCACCTTGCGCAGCTGCTGCTTGGCGACGCGCTGCTCGGCTTCCAGAGGTGCGCCGGTCTGCGGATCCACCTTCTGGGCAATCAGGAATTCGGCGGTCTTCAGATCACCGATGCCGAAGTACAGCAGGCAGTCCGCCTTCAGACCATCGCGACCGGCGCGGCCGGCTTCCTGGTAATAGCCTTCCATGGTTTTCGGCAGGTCGTAATGCACGACCCAACGCACGTCCGGCTTGTTGATGCCCATGCCGAACGCGATCGTCGCGACGATCACCTGGGCGTCGTCGCGGATGAACGCATCCTGGTTCGAGCGTCTCGTGTCGGCATTCAGGCCGGCGTGATACGGCAGCGCGCGAATGCCGTCCTCGGCCAGCCCGGACGCCAGTTCGTCGACCCGCTTGCGCGACAGGCAGTAGACGATGCCGGAATCATTCGGCCGCTTGCGGGCGCGATCGAGCAGCTCGGGGTAGGTACGGCCGTCCTTGGCGCTGACTGCGTAATGCAGGTTCGGCCGGTTGAAGCTCGAGACGTGAATCGTCGGCTCGACCAGGCCCAGCTGATGGACAATGTCCTGCCGTACACGGCCGGTGGCCGTCGCGGTGAAAGCGAACACCGGCACGTCCGGAAAGTGATCGCGCAGGCAGTGCATCTGCCGGTAGTCCGGACGGAAGTCGTGGCCCCATTCGGAGACGCAGTGCGCCTCGTCGATGGTGAAGCCGGACAGACCCTGCACGTCCTTGAGCCTTGGCAGGAAGCCGCTCAAAAAATCCGGCGTCAGCAACCGCTCAGGCGCCAGATAGAGCAATTTATAGTCACCGCGTAGCAGGCCCGCTGTGGTGTCGCTGGCCTCGCGTGCGGTCAGCGACGAGTTCAGAAACGCGGCATTGATGCCGTTGTCGCGCAGCAGCCGCACCTGATCCTGCATCAGCGCAATCAATGGCGAGACGACCACCATCACGCCCGGCCTGAGCAGCGCCGGCAACTGGAAGCAGAGGGATTTGCCGCCGCCGGTCGGCATGATCGCCAGCAGATCGCGGCCGGCCATCGCATCACCGACCACGGCCTGCTGGCCAGGGCGAAAACTGTCGAAGCCGAACCAGCGCTTCAGCGCGGCTTCCAGCGATCCGTCGATCAGGTTTGCGGTTTCGGCGACAGGCAACATTGCAGGCGGTGGCATCCAGGCGTGCGGGAGACGGCCTGCATTGTCGCCGGTCGCGGCGGCCGCGACACATGGACAGCATTGGATAGGGCCGCGACAATCGGCCGACCATGCTTCCCGATCCCTACCATCGCGTACACAAGCTGCTGTGGCTGAGCGAACCCCGCTCGATCTGGGGCCGTCGCCTGCTGAAACCCGGTCGCTATGCCCTGGCGCTGCTGCGCGATCTGCTCGAAGGCGAGATTGCCCTGCGGGCGATGAGCCTGGTCTACACCACCCTGCTATCGCTGGTGCCGCTGCTGGCGCTGGCGTTCTCGGTGCTGAAGGCCTTCGGCGTGCACAACTCGCTGGAACCGATCCTGGCCCAGGCGCTGGAACCGCTCGGCGATCAGGCCAAGGTGATCAGCGACAACGTCATTGCCTTCGTCGACAACATCAAGGTTGGCGTGCTCGGCTCGATCGGCATCGCGCTGCTGCTGTACACCTCGGTGTCGATGATTTCGAAGATCGAGGCCAGCTTCAATTTCATCTGGAAGATCAAGCAGGAGCGCGGCGTCACTCAGCGCTTCGGCGAATACCTCTCGGTGCTGCTGATCGGCCCGGTACTGGTGTTCTCGGCGCTCGGCCTGACCGCGACCCTGCGCTCGAGCACCATCGTCACGACCCTGGCGATGTACGAACCGTTCGGCACCACCTTGTTGCTGGTGACCAAGCTGGCGCCGTACGTGCTGATCGTCGGCGCGCTGACCTTCATCTACAGCTTCATTCCGAACACCCGGGTGACGTTCCGTGCGGCAGCGGCCGGTGGCTTGTTCGCCGGCATCGCCTGGGAAAGCGCCAGCATCGGCTTCGCCCGCTTCGTCGGCGGCGCCAGCAGTTACAGCGCGATCTACTCCGGCTTCGCGATCGTCATCATCCTGCTGATCTGGCTGTATGTGAGCTGGCTGATCGTGCTGTACGGCTGCCGGCTGGCGTTCTACATCCAGAACCCGCGTCATCTGGTCGGCAATCTGGTCAGCGCACCGCCGGCGAGCCGGGAATCCGAGTACCTGCCGATGCGCGTGATGATGCTGGCGGCACGGCGCTTCCAGTCTGGCCAGCCGGCGCTGCCGTTCATCGAAGTCGAGCGCTTGCTCGCGGCCAATGCCGACCGCCTCGAAGACGCGGTGAGTCTGCTGACCAGCTGTGGCGCGCTGATCGAAACCCAGCCCGATCGCCGCCTGCTGCCGGCGCGCGATCCGGCCAGCTACACGCTGGCCGAACTATGGCTCTGGTGCCGCGGCGGCTTGCCGGAGTCTGTCGCCGGCGGCGCCAGCGATGCCGACGATCGCCTGCTGCTGCGCTTCATTGCCCAGACCGAAGCCAACGCGGCGGCCAGCGGCACACCGTCATTTGCGGAGTGGCTGCGCAGCAGAGACGTTTCCCTATAATCGAAGCGCGCTGAACAAGACCGCCGGTTGAGCGGCCAGACGTCAAGCAAACCAAGGAAAACGACCATGGCGAAGCGGGGAGAACCGGGCGATCCAGCAATCGCCGGGGCAACCGAGGCAGCGGCTCCGCGGGTCTGGCTCAAGGCCTATGCGAGCGGCGTGCCGGCCGACATCGATACCTCCGGCCATGCCTCGCTGGCCGCGATCATCGACAGCGCCTGCGAGCGCTACCGCGATCTGCCGGCCTTCGAGAACATGGGCGCGGTGCTGTCCTACGACGATGTCGATCGGCTATCACAGGATTTCGCGTCCTGGCTGCAGAACGTCGCCGGCCTGCTGCCGGGTGATCGCGTCGCGGTGATGATGCCGAACCTGCTGCAGTACCCGATCGCGGTGTTCGGCATCCTTCGCGCCGGGCTGGTGGCGGTCAACGTCAACCCGCAGTACACGCCGCGCGAACTGGAACACCAGCTCAAGGATTCTGGAGCGCGGGCGATCGTCGTCGTCGAGAACTGTGCGGCGACCCTGGCTCAGGTGATCGCGGCGACGCCGCTGGAGATCGTCATCACCACGCAGATCGGCGATCTGCTGCCGTTCCCGAAAAGCCTGCTGACCAACTTCGTGGTCAAGCGGATGAAGCGGCTGGTGCCGGCCTGGTCATTACCGGGCAGCGTGCCGTTCCGCACGACCTTGGCCCGCGGCCGCGCCCAGCCCTATCACCGTGTGCAGCTGAAACCGGACGATATCGCCTTCCTGCAATACACCGGCGGCACCACCGGGCTTTCCAAGGGCGCGACCCTGAGCCACGGCAATCTGGTGGCGAATCTGCTGCAGATGCAAGCCTGGATCGGGCCGAAGCTGAGCGACGGCGGCGACATCGTGGTCACCGCGCTGCCGCTGTATCACATCTTCGCGCTGACGGTGAATTGCATGCTGTTCCTGCACGTTGGCGGCAAGAACCTGCTGATCACCGATCCGCGCAACCTCGGCGCTTTTGTCGCCGAGCTGGCCAGACAGCGCTTCACCTCGTTCACCGGCGTCAACACGCTGTTCAACGGCCTGGTCAATCACCCGGATTTCGTCGATCTCGATTTCTCGGCGCTGAAGTTCACCGTCGGCGGAGGTGCGGCCGTGCAGCAGGTGGTCGCCGAAAAATGGAAGGCACTGACCGGCGTGGCGCTGACCGAAGGCTACGGCTTGTCCGAAACTTCTCCCGGCGTCTGCTTTTCGCCGATCGACCGGCCGGACTGGAACGGCACCATCGGCCTGCCACTGCCGTCGACCTGGGTGTCCCTGCGCGATGACGACGAGCGCGAGGTGGCGGTCGGCAAACCCGGCGAACTCTGCGTCAAGGGGCCGCAGGTAATGCGCGGCTACTGGAACCGGCCGGCCGAGAACGCCACGGCATTCACGGCCGATGGCTATTTGAAGACCGGGGATATCGCCACCGTCGATGCCGAGGGCTGGTTCCGGATCGTCGACCGCAAGAAGGACATGATCCTAGTCTCCGGCTTCAACGTCTATCCGAACGAAATTGAGAACATCGTCACACTTCACCCCGGCGTGCTCGAATGCGCCTGCATCGGCATTCCAGACCCGAAAACCGGCGAAGCCGTGAAGATCTTCGTGGTCCGCAAGGATCAGAATCTGACCGCCGAAACCCTGCGCGAGCATTGCCGAGCCCACCTGACCGGGTACAAGTTGCCGAAAGCGATCGAGTTTCGTGACGCCTTGCCGAAATCAAACGTCGGCAAGATTCTGCGCAAGGAATTACGGGCGCATTAAGCGGACTTTGGGCTGGCTGCCCGGCTTTTTTGATGCACTGCGTTTGCGTGTGTGTGCCTTGGCCTTTTATGCTCCCGGCACAAATGTTGAAGACCGGCCGGGCGATGCCTATCGTCCCGCTCGGGTTGTCCCCCCGTAAATAGAACAAAAGGAGCAATTGGCCATGAGAAACACCGCATTGGCGTTGGCACTACTCGCATGTACTGGAGTGGCCACCGCCGCCGACTATTCGAAGACGACGTACGGCGCTGTGATGGGTAGCTACACATCACCCGACAAAGATCGTGATGCCAACTTCGGCATCGGTGGCCAGGTGGTGTTTCTCGGCCTGCCGCTCAGCGATCACCTGAATCTCGAATTCTCGGGCTTCGGTACCAGCCTGGACCGCGACACCGACGGTAAGCATGATGCGCAGATCGGTCTTGGTATCGACCTGCTCGTGCCGCTGGCCAAGGGTCCGTTCCGTCCGTTCGTGCTTGCTGGTGGCGGCGGCATGTACGAAGAACTGGGTACGTCGCTCGACACCAAGTCGGTATCACCCTATTTGAACTTCGGTGCCGGCGCGTTGGTTTCGTTGACAGATCG
>NZ_CAISIQ010000118.1 GCF_903885465.1 uncultured Nevskia sp. | reverse complement strand
TGCCAAGGCCGCGCTGGTTGCTCGTCCGGCCACGCTGGCCGAGCTGCTGGCGCTGAAGAACGAAGCCGGCCAGACCATCGAAGAGATGCGTCGCAGCCTGGTTGCCACGATCGGCGAGAACATCACCGTGCGTCGCTTCGAAGTCGTCGCCAAGGCTGCGGGCGCGATCAACTACTACATGCATGGCACCAAGATCGGTGTGGTCGTGGCGCTCAGCGCCGGTGACGAAGAACTGGCTCGCGACATCGCCATGCACATCGCCGCAAGCGCGCCGCGCTTCCTCGACACCACCCAGATTCCGGCCGACGTGATCGAAGCCGAAAAGCGGGTCATCGAAGCGACGATGGCGCAGGAACAGGCGGAAGCGCAGGCCGATTCCGACCGTTTCGGCGGCTTCCTCAAGGAAATGGACGCCGAGAAGACCAACGGCACCTATGAAGCGCTCGACGCCGAAGGCAAGAAGAACTGGGACGACGAGTACGCCGGCGTCAAGAAGAAGTTCGGCGGCGGTTACCGGCCGAAGCCGGCGGACATCCTCGCCAAGATGGGCGAGGGCAAGATCCGCAAGTTCGTCAACGACATCACGCTGATGGGCCAGCCGTTCGTCAAGAATCCGGACGAAACGGTCGAAAAGCTCCTGAAGTCGAAGAACGCCGGCGTGGCCAGCTTCTCGCGTCTTGCGGTCGGTGAAGGCATCGAGAAGAAAACCCTTGATTTCGCCGCTGAAGTGGCTGCTGCCAGCCAGGTCTGAGCCCGCTGTCAGGGCCTGATTTTCAGGTTAAAGTATTGTCATCTGAGGCCCCGGAAACGGGGCCTTTTGGTAACTGTCCTTTAAGTAACGGTCCTTTAAACTGGTCCTTCTTTTGGTTTCGCGGCTCGTTTGTCACTGCAAATGCCTGAATTCTTCCGCGGCATGCTGATGGCTGGCCCGACGATCCCTATGCTGATTGACTCGGAGCTTGGTCATTGAATCAACAGCCTGCTAAACCTGCCTACAAGCGCATCCTGCTGAAGATTTCCGGCGAAGCCCTGATGGGCGACCTCGGCTTCGGCATCTCGCCGGACGTGATGACGTTTCTGGCCAATGAATTGAAGGAAATCGTCGACCTCGGCGTTCAGGTCGCCCTGGTCGTTGGCGCCGGCAACATCTTCCGTGGCGAAGGCCTGGCGCGTGGCGGCATGGACCGCGTCACCGGCGATCAGATGGGCATGCTGGCCACGGTCATCAATGCCCTGGCGATCCAGGACGCAATCGAGCGGATCGGTCTGGAAGCCCGCGTGCAGTCGGCGATCCGGATCAACGAGGTCTGCGAGGATTTCATCCGCCGCAAGGCGATCCGCCATCTCGAGAAGGGCCGGGTGCTGGTGTTCGCGGCCGGCACCGGCAACCCGTTCTTCACCACCGATTCCGCCGCTGCCTTGCGGGCGATCGAAATCTCCGCCGACCTGATGCTGAAGGCGACCAAGGTCGACGGCATCTACACCGCGGACCCGAAGAAGGACCCGACGGCGACGCGCTACGATGAACTGACCTACGACGAAGCGCTGGATCGCCGTCTTGGCGTCATGGACCAGACCGCGCTGGTACTGTGCCGCGATCACAAGGTCCGCTTGCGGGTCTATGACATGGACCGCCCGAAGGCACTGCACCGGATCGTTACCGGCGATACCTCGCTGGGCACGCTGGTCCGGGTCTGAGCGGCGCCAACTTCACCCCCTGGCCTCGGAAATTGCACTGCAACTGCACCGCCGCCTGGCAATCTCACTACACGAATCTGTTGTTCCGGAATTGACCCGATGATCGAAGACATCAAGAAAGACGCGACGGCTCGCATGCAGAAGACCGTCGATGGCCTGAAGCAGGCGTTCAGCAAGCTCCGCACCGGCCGCGCCAGTGCAGCGATCCTCGACCACGTGCGGGTCGATTACTACGGCTCCGAATCGCCGCTGTCGCAGGTCGCCAGCGTGGTCGTCGAAGATGCCCGCACGAT
>NZ_CAISIQ010000117.1 GCF_903885465.1 uncultured Nevskia sp. | reverse complement strand
GTGATGACCTCGAACCTCGGCTCGCAGCTGATCCAGGAGCTGATGGGCAACAGCGCGACCCGTGACGATTACGCCGCGATCAAGGAAGGCGTGATGACCGTCGTCGGCCAGCATTTCCGGCCCGAGTTCATCAACCGTATCGACGAAGCGGTGGTGTTCCGGCCACTGGCGGCAGCGCAGATCCGCGTCATCGCCGGCATCCAGACCGCCTACCTGCACAAGCGGCTAGCCGAGCGTTCGATTGGCATCACCTTCAGCGAAGCAGCCCTCGCGAAGCTTGCGGAAGCCGGTTACGACCCGGTCTACGGCGCGCGGCCACTGAAGCGCGCGATCCAGACCCTGATCGAAAACCCGCTGGCGAGCCTGATCCTCAACGGCAAGTTCGCCGCTGGCGATACCGTGCAGGTCGACGCTGGCGACGCCGGGCTGGTGTTCAACCGAGGCTGAGCTGCAAGGCTGATGCGACGCCCGATCTGTTCTTGCGACAGGTCGGGCGTTTTCGTTCAGTCGCTGTTGCGCAGTCCTCGCCGCGCCCTGAAGAACGCCCGCAACTGCTCGGCACATTCCGTTTCCAGCACCCCGCCCTGCCAGGCGACGACATGGTTCAGCTGCGGCCGCGCGATCAGGTCATAGACCGAGTTCACCGCGCCGGCTTTCGGGTCGCTGGCACCGAACACCAGGCGGCCGACCCGGGCGTGGATGATCGCGCCGGCGCACATCGCACAGGGCTCCAGAGTTACGTACAGCGTGCTGCCGGTCAGCCGGTAGTTGCCGAGCGCCACCGCTCCGGCACGCATCGCCATGATCTCGGCGTGCGCGGTGGGATCGTGCAGCGCGATCGGCCGGTTCCAGCCTTCGGCGAGCAGCGCGCCATCGGCACCGACCAGCACCGCGCCGACCGGCACCTCGCCTTCGGCCGCCGCGCGTTCGGCCAGGCTCAGCGCGTGGCGCAGCCAGTGTTCGTCCGATTCGCTGGCCATGCTCGGAGATTCGCTCATCGCCCTATTGTCGATGATCCACTCATCCGCGCTCCAGCAGCACGATGACTTCGTAGTGCCGGGTCTGCGGAAACATGTCGAGCACCCGAGCGCGGCGCGGTTTCAGCGACGGCATCAAAGCCAGATCGCGGGCCAGCGATTCGGCGTTGCAGCTCGAATAGATCAGCCAGCGTGTAGAGCGCGACGCTTCGAGATGACGACTCAGGGCTTCGCCGATGCCGCGCCGCGGCGGATTGACGATCACCAGCTCGGCGCTGTCTGGCTGCGCGAGCGCCCAAGCCGTGGCATCGGCGCTGGCGAATTGCACATCGCCGATCTCTCGGCCATTGGCAGCGAGATCGGCAAGGCTCTGCTGCGCGCTGGCGATCGCTTCGGCTTCGAGCTCGATGCCGATCACAGCGCGGCCTGCGGCTGCGGCGTGCAAGGCGAAGCCGCCGACGCCGCAGTACAGATCCCAGACGCTGGCTGGCTGAACCTCGTCGATCCAGCTCCGCGCCTGTGCGTAAAGCTCGGCGGCGACGGCGGTATTGGTCTGAAAGAAGCTCTGCGGGCGCAGAT
>NZ_CAISIQ010000116.1 GCF_903885465.1 uncultured Nevskia sp. | reverse complement strand
TTCGATGCTGATCAGATACTCAGCAGGAAGACGAACCGATTTCATGCCATTCGGAGCCACCTGTACCTGCACCGGCTTCGGTGCACCCTTCTTCACCGAGCTGGCTTCCATCGCCTTGAGCTCGGCTGCCGTCGGCATCCGCAGCGCGCCGGTTTGTGCATCACGCATCACCCGCAGCGACTCGGTCGCACCCCCCACATCGGTTTTCTGGATTGCTGCCTCACCAGCCATTGCGGCTGGCGCTGCCGCCATGCCGCAGACCCACGCCATCGTTACCAGAGACGTTTTCATCGAACTCCCTCCGATTCAATTGATACCCACTAGATTTGATATTGGTTCAGGTGCTTCGCTCGCGATTGCCGACGAGCGTCACTGCCTTGTTGTATTGCGATCCTTTCAGTTGGCCTTCGCACCGCATGATCCAAGCCATAAAACCAGGAATCCGGCACGAAAAACGCACAAAACTGCTACCTCCCAGTAATACACTGCGCAGGCTGACGGCAACAAGAGCGCATGAAGCCCTAATGCAGGTTTTCGAATCGATCAACAGCGCTTGCCAGCCGCCCATTCCATTGACCGTCGTCGCGAGCCAGCCCGGGTCGCGGTGTCCAGACTTCGATCCACATGCCTGACGTAAAGCTGAACGACGTAACCATCGCCTACCAGCAGATGGGTGAAGGTCCTGACCTGGTGTTCGTCCACGGACTCGCCGCCAGCCGCGCGTTCTGGTTCCTGCAGTACGCACTGCCGCTGTCGAAGCACTTCCGGATCACGCTGTTCGATCTCAGAGGCCACGGCTACAGCAGCATGCCGGCCAGTGGTTACGAAGCCGTCCTGGTCGCCGAAGACCTGGCCGGCCTGCTCGATCATCTCGGCATCGCGGCCTGCACCCTGATCGGTCACAGCTACGGCGGCGGCGTGGCGCTGGAATTCGCCGGCCTTTACCCGCAACGGGTCGACCGGCTGGTAGTGCTCGATACCAAGATCAATGCGCTGCAGCCAGCACAGCGGCTCAGCGACTCACCCCATCTGTCGCCGTTCGAGATCGAGGTATCGCGCACCTCCGGCCACGACTGGGAGCAGGAGCCGCAGGTCGGCCTGCTGTTTCTTGAAGTGCTGGCGCGCTGGAAGACCAGCGGCGGCGGCTCGGAAGCCAAGGATGTGTTTACGCCGTTCGGCGAAGGCCGCGGCGCGCAACGCACCGCCAAGCAATTCGTCGAGCTGCTCGACCAGACCACAGCGATGCAGGAAGTAGTGCTGCCCGGCATCGATGGTCCGGCGATTGCCGCTTTGCCGATGCCCTGTCTGTGGATCTACGGCGACTGGTCGCGCAGCATGCCGAGTTGCCGCGCGCTGCAGGCGCTGCGCCCGGCGGACGAGTTCCGCATCGTTCCCGAAGGCGGCCACTTCTTCCCGATCAGCAATGCCGCAAGAGTCATGGACTGGCTGCGGCCGTTTCTCTCGATCGAGGCTGAAACTCTGCCCGGCGTCAGCGGCTGATCAGCGCAGAAAACATGGAATCAGGCCCATTTTTTGCTGATACACCGCACAAATGAGCGAATAATCACAATCAATCTCATTTCGTCATCGAAATTTTTAGAGGAATAATCTTCTGCTTCCTTTGTCAGGAGGCATTCCATGTTCGATACGAAGCAGGTGTCCCGTCGTCGTTTCCTGTCGCTTGCTGTTGCCGCTGCTGCCGCACCGGCCGGGCTACTGATCAGCCAGCAATCTTTCGCGGCTGATTTGCCGGCGCTGTCGCCGGATGATCCAACGGCCAAGTCGCTCGGCTATGTCGCCGACTCATCCAAGCTGGATGCAAAAACCCAACCGGCGTTCAAGCCAGGCAGTGCCTGCGCGAAATGCGCGCTGTTCAGTGGTGCCGCGGGCGCGGCCAGTGGACCTTGCGGCATCTTCGCCGGCAAGGCCGTCTCGGCCAAGGGTTGGTGCCAGGCCTTTGCGGCCAAGCCAGCCTGAACAACGAATTCCGGGCCGCGTAATGCGGCCCGGGATTTCGCAGGGATTTCCAGCCAGTTCAACGGTAGCGGTAACGCTCCGCGAGGCTCAGCACTTCCGGCGCAAAACCGGCGACTTCGGGTCGCCATTCCAACGCTCCTTGCAGGCTGTCCGTTGATCGCAACCGGCGCACGAAGCCGGGATCCGCAAGAAAGCTTTCGTCGGCGCCATACAAGGCGCTGCTCGGCCCGAGGCCGGCAAAGGCGCTGAATTCCGGCCGCTGCATGGCGTTGATTTCGCTTTCCGCAGCAGACCAACCCAGCCATTGGCAAAGCTCGGCCAGCGTCGCATCCGGGCGGGCCAGCAGCGCCTCCACGTTCAGCAAGCGGTACTGCGCGTCCGGCAACCATTGGCCCACGTCGGCGATGTTGCTGTGTACACGCAGCCAGGCCAGTTGCGGGTCGACTGCGGGCGGCGCGACCGCGTAATCCTTGTAGTCCGGGGCCACGAACAAGCGGCCCTCCAGTGCGGTCGCCGTCTCGCGGCACCAGCGTCGGGGATGCTCGATCAGGTGCAGCAGGCGTACATCCGGCAACTCGTCGAGCAGACGATCGAGAAAATCCGGACGCCAGCCGAGCGCGGTATCGGCGCTGACCAAGGTCTTCGGCGCCAGACGCTGCACGAACTCGCTGAGCACCATCGAGCCCTGCCAATCGCTGCGTCGGGCCAGCCAGCGTTCGGCATCGGCGATCGCCGCGTCCTGCTGCGAACCGAAGTGGACGGCGGCGATTGCCCGACGCAATCCATGCGTGGTCGTGCCGTCGGACAGCGCGCTGATCTCGCCCAGCCCGCCGACCGTCTTGGCCATGAACAAGCTCAGTTCCGGCAGATCCTGGGACTGGCTGTGCTGACCCAGCATCGCCGCCAGCCGCGAGGCATGCGCGCCGGGCGGCGCAACGATCAACAGCGGACTTTCGATCATTTCAGCGAGCCGGCGTTTCTGTTGCCGGCTTCACCGCAGGCACGCCGAGAAACACTTCGCAGCCGCCGCGATTGTTGTCGATGTACTTCCACTCGCCGCCTTCCTGCACCGCCACTCGCGGCCCGAACGGATTGGCGGTGCCGACGAACAGACCATGCTCGGTCGAGGCGAAATTGCGCACGCCCCAGTTGAACTTGTTGCCGAAGCCGCTGCGGGTGACGCATTCCCAGCGCACGCCATCGTGGGTGCGCCACAGGCCGAAGCCGCCGTAGTTGCGGGTCAGGTGCTCCATGCCCCAGGTGTTCATCATCTTGACGACGTCGACCGGCCATTTCTGCGACGGCATGAACGGCAGCGAGTTCGCCCACGAGAAAGTGCCGGCATAGAGATACTCGCCGTGCGTGCACATGCGCCAGATGTAGCCGTTGAACAGATTGTCGAAGCCGGCCGTGTAGCCGGACAGCGACACCTTGGCGCCATCCGGCGTGACCCGCGACTGGCCGACCAGGATCTCCCAGCTGTCATCCGGCCAGACCCGGAGAATTTCCGCAGCGCCTGGTCCGATCTTGAACGCCCGGTGATAGCCACCGTTGACGATGCCGGTGCCGACGATCAGCGCGCCCTTGAACTCGCACAAGCTGACTACGAGCTCGTTGTACGGCCCGCGCCAGGCGCCGTGCTGCAGCACCTTCGTCCACTTGTACGGCGGGCCGCCGTCGCCGTTGGTCTTCCACAACTCGAAGCCGGTGTAGGGGTTGACCGTGCCGGCGTACAGATGGCCGTTGAACACGCCCATCTCGAACACCGTGAGGTTCTGCGGATTGCCGAAGCTCTCGGGATTCGAGGCCTTCCAGATACCGGTCGGCAGGTCATCGCTGCAGTAGATGATCGCTTCGGAACCGACGCATTCCTGCGCCTTGCCGCCGACGTTGGACCCGGTCGGCGTGGTGTGCACGCGGCCCTTGAACACCTGAAGCGTTCGGAACGAGCGCACCGAGGTATCCCAAGGCGGACGCTTGACGATGGTGAAGTTGACGCCGTCCTCGCTGCGCAGGATGTCCGGCGGCTCAGCCTGCACCGGCGCCCAGGTCGACACGTATAGACAAGGCTTGGCATCGCTCGGCCCCTGGAATACGGTCATGCCGCGCATGCCGACGTAGCGCGGCACGAGACGCTTGATCGTGCGGCCCGGCACTTCCGGCGCGCGGAACATCATTTCCCAGTGATCGATCTCTGGCGTGTAGCGCCAGATCTGCACGCGCCGGTCGATGTCGTAAACGTTGTCCGGGGACTCCACCGGCCAGGGGCTGATATCCGGCGGCGGATGCAGCAGCTTCATGCCCGGCATCGTCGCCCGAGTGGTGCCGACGTACAGGCGGCCCTCGAACCAGGCCATGCTGTGGGCGTAGGAATTCCAGCCATCGCCGAAGCCGCTTTCGCAGGTCAGGCGAAAGTCGGCTTCGTCTAGCCGGCCGTTTTCCGGCGCCGTGGGGCGGCGTCGAGCGGCGGGGTTCAAACCCCCGATAACGTCATTGGCCGGCAGGTTCATTACGGCAGCCAGGACCAGAATTCGACCGGGAAGAAGCGCAGCACCGGCCGCGTGAAGGCAACGATCAGCGGCACCCGTTCAGTCTCCACCTTGGCGTAGCCAGTCATCTCCGGCAGCAGCTTGCCGTCCGGATGATCGATGGCCATGACTACGCGCACCACCTTGCCGTAATCGTTCTTCTCGGCACTCGGGGCGATCTCGCGGATCACGCCGGGATAGCCGTTGTCCGGAAATGCCCAGGCCTTGGCCCAGGCCTTGGCGCCGATATTGATGGTGCCCACTTCGGTTTCCGGAAGGCGAATCTCGACCAGCAGTTGGGACGAATCCTCGACCGTCGCCAGCAGTTCGCCGCGCTCCAAGAAATCACCGACCGCGAAGCGCAACTGGTGGGACACCACGCGGCCCGCGATCGGCGCCTTGATCTGCGCGTTCTCGACCGCTTTCTGGTGCAGTTCGAGCAGGGCCTGCTCACGAGCGATCTCGGCGTCGATCGCCTGCGACTGCTCGGGGCGGGTCGGGCTGGAAACCACCGCCAGATGCTTGCGGGCTTCGAGCAAACGCTGCTTGTCGAGTTCGGAGATCGAACGCGCGCGCTGGTAGTCCTGATCGGAAACCGCACGCTTGGCGAAGGCTTTCTTCAAGCGCTCGCTCTCGGCGCCGCTGAACTCGATGCGCTTCTCGGCCGTCACCACTTCCTGGCGCGCCTGATCCACTTCTTCGGTCTTCGCACCCTTCTTGGCGATCGATAGATTGGCGCGCAAGCGGGCCAGCGACGCTTCGCTGGACGCGACCGCGGTACGTTCCTCGTCATCGGTGATTCGAGCGATGACCTGGCCGGCCTTGACCCTGTCGCCTTCCTTGACGAAGACCTCGCGGATATCGCCGGCGGTAAGTGCGCGAATGTCGGCGCGGGCGCTGGGCAGTACGGTGAACTGGCCGCTCGGCTCGTAGGTGTACGGGAACAGGGCGAAGACCACGAGCGCGGCGATGATCACCAGATCCAGCTTCTTCGGCGCGGCCAGATTCAGCTTGCCGGCGCCGATCGAGCCGCGGGTGATCTTGGTCCGGCGCGCACTGGTGAACACCGACCAGGCCATCAGCAGCACGACGATGACGACACCGACGCTGCCGAACGCGCCGGACAGCCAGCGGCCCGGGAACAGCACCACCCAGACCAGCATCCAGAACGTGAAGGCCGCACAGGCAAAGTAGTACCAGCGCATCACCGATGGCGACAGCCGCTTGGCCTCGTTCCATGGCCGCTCGTAGTTCATCACCGCGTACATCGCCTGCTCGCGCAGATCCGAGGCCTGGAACCACTGCACCAGCCAGTTGTAGCCGTCGCGCTTGACCAGCGGATTGAGCTGCAGCAGGAAGAACGCGCTGGTCAGCAGTGACATCGCGACCAGCAGCGACGGCAGGATCGAATGGTTGTGATGGAACACCAGCCACAGGCCGACGAACATCACGAACAACATCAGCTGCGCGACCAGCGGACTACCGACGATGCGCAGACGCTGCTCGCGCGGTGCGCTTTCCGCCGCGCCGCTGGTATCGGTATGGAAGCGCGGGATCAGCGCAGTGCCGAGCACGATGCCGAACGCCGGCATCGAACGGGTCTGGCTGCGGATCGCCGCTGCGCGGGCGATTTCCGACAGCAGGTTCAGCAGCAGCACGCCGCCGACGATGGTCAGCAGCAGCGGCCAGGGTTCGATCAGACGCGCGAGATCGACACTCATCTCGAAGCGCTTGTTCCACATCACGGCGATGGCGCCAGCGACCAGCGCGAGCAGCACCAGCAGGCCGACGACACCCGCGAGCATCGGCAGATTCAGCAGGCCACCGATCGGCAGCAGCGGGCCCGCCGGAAGACGGACGCGCGGTGGTGCGACGACGCCGCGGAACGCGCCCCAGAGGCCGGTCAGCGAACCCGGCAGGCCGGGGCCAGTCAAGGAGCCAGGCACCGTCGATGGCGCAGGCGTTTCCGAGCCCACGCCGGTCGGCTTCGGCCCGCTCGACCAGCCAGCGATCACCGCTTCGCCGTCGGTCAGTGCCGGCACCGGCAGCGGCTCCTGGCTGCCGGCGGCAAGCAGGTCGCCGATCGCCAGTTCGTTGCAGAAGCGTTCCAGCTCGTCAGCGCTGAGCTCGGCGCTCAACGTTTCAGCTGCAGCCTTGCGCACCGTGGCGGCATCGCGCGCGCCATCCATCAGGCGCGCCAGTTCGAACTCCGCCGGCTCCAGCCGGATCGGCCGGCCGTGACGGGCGCCGGTCAGCGCGTAGTAAAGGCCATCGGCGGACTTGGCAGCCGAGCCGAAAATGAATTTGCGAAACGAATGACGAGGGCTTTCCATCAGGAACTCTGAGCAAGCGAAACGGAATACGGATGGACCAAAGCGGCGTTACTGCAGCGTGCTGTTGACGGCCAGCAGATCGGCATGACTCAAGCTGCCGGCTGCCGCGCGCAGGCGCAAGGTATTGGTGATGGCGTCGTAACGGGCGGAGGCGAAATCACGCTCGGCCTTGTAGCGGCTGCGCAGCGCCAGCAGCAGGTCGCCATTGGTCTTGGTGCCGACTTCGTAACCGACCCGCGTCGCTTCTTCCGAAGCCCGGGTCGATTCGATGGCGCGCTTCAGCGCCTGCACGCGGGCGATGCCGGCGCTGCAGTTCAGAAACGCGATCTGCACCTTGCGCGAAGCATCGTTGCGCTTGGCGGCTTCATCGGCCTGAGCGCGAGTCAGCCCCGCCTGCGCGGCACGAATCCCGGAGTTGACCGCGCCGCCGGTGTAGATCGGCACCCGCAGCTGGATGCCGACGCGCTCGTCGGTCGCCCGGTTGCCTTCGGCACCAATGCCGTTGGAGATGCCCCCCTGCGCGTAATCGTAGGTGTAGGCCGCCAGCGCATTGAGCTTCGGCCAGCGCAGCCCGTAGGCCTTGTCGACGTTCTTCCTGGCCAGTTCGACGGCCAGCTGGCTAGCCTTGACCTGCAGGTTCTGGGTGGTGGCTCGCTCGATCCAGACGCCGATCTGGTTCGGTTCCGGGGGGCCGGGCACGTAGGTCTCGGCCAGGATCTTGAGTACGCCGACGTCGCCGCCGGTCAGCAGCGACAGCTGGGCACGCGACACCGACACGGCGTTGCGTGCCGCGATCAGGCCGGCGTCGGCCAGATCGAGCTGCGCCTGCGCCGTCTTCAGCTCGGCATCGGCCACCAGGCCGATGGCAGCCTTGTCGCGGGTCTGCGCCAGCACTGCTTCGATCGCAGACTTCTCCGAAGTGGCGAAGCGCAGTTCGTCGTCAGCGGCAAGTGCGGCGAAATAGGCGTCAACGACGCCGATGCGAAGCTGATCCTGGGCGTCGTAGGTGAGGATGCCGGCGCGGCTCACTTCGAGTGCGGCGGTATCCAGCGACAGATACAGACCACGGTCGAACAGCACCTGAGTCAGGCCGACCTGATAGCCAACGCTGTTGAACGAGTCTTCGCGATTGACGTCGGTACCGTTCGGAAGCTGCGGGGTTGCCCCGACGAAGAAGCGGCCGCTGAGCGATTGATTCACCACCGAAGCATCGCCGTTGACGCCGATCTGCGGCAGCAGCTTGGCCAGAGCCTGCGGCTTCGCTTCCAGCGCCTGCTGATAACCGGCGACCACCGACTGATATTCAGGATTGCCGTCGAGCGCCTTGGTGTAGACCAGCATCAAGTCATCAGCTTGCGCTGAAGCCATTACCGCGCACAGCCAAACTGATCCGCTCAGCAGCGGACGCAACAGATTCTTCATGAGCTCCCAGTCCTCGACCCCGTTGAACGGGGCTTCAATATTTTTGAATTATCACCTATGGATGCGGCCCGATGCGTGACGACGCTGCGATGTTTCGAAAACCTTTCCATTCAAAGCTGAGGCCAGTAAGCAGGAATCGCGCCGGATAGCGGCAAAATTCAAAAATCGACCAGAAGACCGTACAGCTTTTCGACTCAGCAAGCCGACTCCGGCCGCACCGCCAGATAACGAATTTCGGTCACCCGACCGTCCCCGTCCAGCCTCAGCTCGATGCCGCGCTCCGGGTAGACACGCGACGCCACCCTGCCCTGATCCGGCCGCGGCGCACGCGCCTCGCGGCAGGCGGTCTGATCGGACAGAAGAGCGGATTCGCTTTCCTGCCGCGCAGTTCCGGACAAGGCTTCCGCCTGCTCGACATCCTGCAGCGTTAACGCTGGCGTCAGCTCAAGAATCACCGTGTCGACCCGTTGCCGCTGCGGGTCCAGCTCAGCACGCAGGCTGCCGCGTGGATCGATGCCCGGGCCATACACGAGCTGCGGCTCTGCCACTGGCTTCGCAGGGGTCATCGCATCGGCCGCCAGTCTGGCATTGCCCGATGGAGCAGACGTGACAGCCGGATGGCCGATCCGGCGCTGCCACTCCGCCACCGTCACATTGCCGAGCTGCAGACCGCGATAGCGGGCGGGCCGCCAAGCAACATCGTCAGCCTTCGCCTCTGACTCAGCCATCAGCGGAGCGGCCGCCTTCGCAGCGCTGCGCGCGCGGAGAGCCTGCTGGGAGGCTTCTGGCTTGAGGGCTTCGGGTGGTGGCGGCGATCCGGCAACTGCGGCATCGGGCATCACGCGGGAAGGCTTCGCCGACGGCAGGGATTTCTTCCTGGCTTCAGCCTGCTCGGGCAATGGCGCCGCTGCTGCGTGTGGAGGCGCCATCATCGCCGCCTCAGGGGCCGGCGGCGGCGGCGTTTCCACCGTCACGGCCATCGCCTCGCTGGCCACCGGCAAGGCTGGCTCTCGCGGTACTTCGCGGAGCACCGCGATGCCGATCACCATCGACGCCGCGAGGCTCAGCGGCAGACGCCAGCGACGCAGTCGGGCCGGTTTCGCTTTCGCAGCCGGCACGGACGATTGCGCAGCTCTCAGCACTGCCGCATCGAGCGCTTCCGGCGCCTTGATCTCGGCTGCGTCCTGGCGATAAAGCCGCGACAGCTCGCTGCGCCCAGCCAGGAAATCTTCCAATTCGCGATCATCGTCCGGCATGACGGGTGGCTTCGGTTCAGACATCGGCGAGCGCCTCCCGCAGTTTGGCCAGCGCGTAGCGCAGTCTGCTTTTGATCGTTTCGCGGCCGACGCCGCTGGCATCGGCAATCTCGTCCAGGCTCATGCCACTTTCCTCGTGCAGCAGGAAGGCATCGCGCTGTTCCCGCGGCAAGGTGGCCAGCGCCTTGCGCAGACGCGCACCGCGCTCGCCGGCCAGTTGTTGTTCTTCGGGCCGCTCCTGCAGCGGCGCCCATAACGCTGGCGGAATGCTGGTGCCGCCATCTTCGTCACTCTCATCGGGCAATGGTTCGTGGCCCTGCGGCGCGCTGCGCCAGGTGTCGATCAGGCGGTTATGGGCGATGCGATACAGCCAGGTTGCGAAGCGGGCGCGTGGCTGCCAATCCGCCCGCGCCCGCACCACGCCGATCCAGACTTCCTGAAACAGCTCGCCGGCCAGTTCGGGCCGCGAACAGCCGCGCAGCAGATAGCGGTAGACACCGTCACGATGACGCCGATACAGCGGCTCGAACGCGCTGGCATCGCCGTCGCGGTAGCGCTGCATCAGCTGTTCATCGCTCGGCGTTGCGGCCAGCGGCTCGCGGACATTCAGTCAGTCGTCTCCCCGTTCGGACGATTGGCGGCAGTGGTCGATTTCAGGCTGGCAGCCAGCTTCACCAGTTCGACGAATTCTGCACTGCGGCCGCTGGCCTGATCGGCTTGCCCCGCGATCGCCGATCTGGCCAGCGCCGCGGCATCACGCAACTCGTAGCGATCGACATATTCGCCGCCACGCAGGATCTGCCCGTACGCGGCAACCGCCGCCGCGAGCTTGAACGACGGCGAGGTCTTCAGCGCCGTGACCGCGTCTTCCGGACGAATCACCCGTTCGATCAGCCGACTGCTGGCGTTGATGCCCTCGTCCGGCTGCTTGTAGCGCAGGCGCAGGAAGGCGAGCTCGCCGGTCTTGCTCGTAACCTGCTTGCGCTGTTCGGTGCCATAGCGAAGGCCGTCGATCTTCTCGCCGCCGCTACCGACACGGGCAATTTCGTACAGCGCCGTCACCCGATGACCAGCGCCGATGTCGCCGGCATCGATCGCATCGTTGTTGAAATCCTCGCGCTTGAGCAGGCGATTCTCGTAGCCGATCAGTCGGTACTCGGCGACCAGCGCCGGGTTGAACTCGATCTGGATCTTGACGTCGCGAGCGATCGTTTCCAGTGCCGATGCGCGCTCGTCGACGAACACCCGGCGCGCTTCGGTCAGGCTGTCGATGTACTGGTAGTGACCATTGCCAACATCGGCGATCTGCTCCATCAACTGATCGTTGTAGTTGCCAGTGCCGAAGCCGAGCGTCGATAGCGCCACGCCCGATTTCCGCTGTTCCTCGACCATCTGCTTCAGCTGCCGGACATCGCTGATGCCGACATTGAAATCGCCATCGGTGGCCAGCAGCACGCGGTTGTTGCCGTCCGGCATGTAAGCCTGCTTCGCCATCTGGTAGGCGAGCTGGATGCCACTGGCGCCATTGGTCGAGCCGCCGGCTTCAAGGCGATCGAGCGCAGCGATGATCTTCGCGGTCTGATCGCCCGGCGTCGGTTCCAGCACCACTTCGGTACGGCCGGCGTAAACGACCAGGCTGATGCGATCGCGCGCCGTCAGCTCGTTGGCCAGCAGCTTCAGGCTGGACTTGACCAGCGGCAGCTTGTCCTTGTCGTGCATCGAGCCGGAGACGTCGACCAGGAACACCAGGTTCGATGGCCGCGTCTCGCTGGCCGCTGGTTTCCATCCTTGGATGCCGATCGCCAGCAGTTCGGTGTTCGAATTCCAGGGCGTGGGCCCCAGTTCGGTGTGCAGCGTGAACGGCGTCGAACGATCCTTCGGACCGGCGTAGGCGTAGTCGAAATAATTGATCAACTCCTCGACCCGCACCGCATCAGCCGGCGGCAGGCGGCCTTCATTGAGCAGGCGGCGCACGTTCGAGTACGAACCGGTATCGACATCGACGCTGAACGTCGACACCGGAGTCTCCACTGCGCGGAACACCGGGTTGGCGGTCAGCGCGGCGTATTGCTCGCGATCCTCGGCGGGCTGTGGCTGGTACAGCGGCGCACCGGGTGCGACCAGCGTCTGCATCGGCGCAGAT
>NZ_CAISIQ010000115.1 GCF_903885465.1 uncultured Nevskia sp. | reverse complement strand
CGCCTTCCCGGATTTCGGCCGTTTGCCGAAAGGCCGCACGGCGAAAGCCGCCAGAGGCTAGCGATCGGCTGGTCAGCCGCCCGCGCGGTTGCGGGCTGCGACCAGCGTGTTCTCCATCAGCATCGCCACGGTCATCGGCCCCACGCCGCCCGGCACTGGGGTGATGAACGCGGCCCGCTCGCGCGCCGTCGCGAACTCGACATCGCCGCAGAGCTTGCCGCTGGGCAGGCGGTTGATGCCGACGTCGATGACGATCGCGCCCGGCCGCACCCACTCGCCCTTGATCATCTCCGGGATGCCGGTGCCAACCACGAGGATCTCGGCGCGGCCGACTTCCTCGGGCAGATCGCGGGTGCGGCTGTGGGCGACGGTCACCGTGCAGCCGAGCAGCAGCAGTTCCAGCGCCATCGGCCGGCCGACGATGTTCGACTGGCCGATTACCAGCGCGCGCAGGCCGGCGAGCGGCACGCCGGTGGACTTCAGCAGTTCGACGCAGCCGAACGGCGTGCACGGCCGCAAGGTCGGCGTCTTCTGCGCGAGACGGCCGAAGTTGTAGGGATGAAAGCCGTCGACATCCTTGTCCGGCCGGATGCGTTCGATGACCTTGTCGGCATTGATGTGCTTCGGCAGCGGCAACTGGACCAGGATGCCGTCGATGGCATCGTCGGCGTTGAGGCCGTCGATCACGGCGAGCAGATCGGCCTCGCTGATGTCGGCGTCGAGATGGTTCGGCAGCGAGCGGATGCCGACCTTCTCGCAGGTCAGGCGCTTGTTGCGGACATAGATTTCCGAGGCCGGATCGGCGCCGACCAGCACCGTGGCCAGCGCTGGCGCCCGATGTCCTGCCGCAAGCCACTCCACCACGGCTAAACGCACGCGTTCATGAACCTGTGCCGCAACGGCTTTGCCGTCAATCAACTGTGCCGTCACGCCTGGATTCGCTCTCGCCGGGGAAGGCGGGAATTGTCTCATGTGAGCAGCCAGCATCGGCGATGAGGCCTTCACGTAAACTTTCGCGACGACTTCCGTGTTCACTTCCCAGCCTCGCGTCAATGCCCAGCCTGCAGGTCCGACAGCTCGTCGTCACGCGCGGTGACCGCACCGTCATCGATGGGCTCAGCTTCCACCTGGCGCCGGGCGAGGTGCTGCATCTGCTCGGCCGCAATGGCGCCGGCAAGACCTCGCTGCTCGAAGTGCTCAGCGGCCTGCGGCGTGCCGAGGCCGGCACCATCGAAGCCGGCGTGGAGCAATCCCAGCGGCACTGGATCGGCCACAAGAACGCGCTCAATCCGGTGCTGTCGGCGCTCGAGAATCTCGACTTCTGGGCCGGGCTGAATGGCTTGAAGTTGACTGATCCGAAAGCCGCGATGGATGCCGTCGGCCTCAATGCGCGGCACGCCAACCGGCCCAGCGGCCAGCTATCGACTGGCCAGAAGCGTCGCGCCGCGCTGGCTCGCCTGGTCGCCGCCCCTCGGCCCTGGTGGCTACTCGACGAGCCGCTGGCCGGGCTCGATGTGCAGGGGCTGGCGCTGTTCGCCGGCCTGCTGAAAGCGCATGTCGATGGCGGTGGTGCTGCGATCGTCACCAGCCATCAACCGCTGCCGGGCGATCTGCCGAGCTTGCGTAGCTTGAGTCTGGACGCATGAGCGCCGTGTCGGCCGTCTTCCGCCGCGAGCTGAGCATCGCGCTGCGCCGGCCTGCCGAGTGGGTACAGCCGCTGGTGTTCTACGGCATCGTCGCGCTGCTGTTTCCGCTCGGCATCGCGCCTGACGATCCGGCGCTGAAAACCTTTGCGCCGGCGATCGTCTGGGTCGGTGCGCTGCTGTCGGCGCTGCTCGGCGTCGAGCGTCTGTTCCGCAGCGATCTCGATGACGGCACGCTGGAGCAGATGCTGATCGTCGACACGCCGCTGGCGATGCTGCTGGCGGCGAAACTCGCCGCGCAATGGCTGCTGACGGCCGCGCCGCTGGTGGTCGCTTCACCGCTGATCGGCTACGGCCTTGGCATGGATTCCGCAGCGGTTGGCGTGCTGGGCTTAAGCCTGCTGCTCGGCACGCCGACCTTGGTATTCACCGGTGGATTCGCGGCGGCGCTGACTGTCGGCGCGCCGCGCGCTGGCCTGCTGCTGCCGATCCTGGTGCTGCCGCTGATGACGCCGGCCGTGATCTTCGGCGGCGGCGCGGTGCGGGCTGCGGCCGCCGGGCTATCGCCGGAAGCACCGCTGTATTTCCTCGGCGCGCTGCTGGCATTGAGTCTCACTTTGCTGCCGGTGGCTGCGGCGGGCGCGGTTCGCAACGCGTTAGGGTAGGCCCGGGCGACTAGAGATCGACAGGGGAGAACGGCCATGGCAGATCAGGCTTCGGGGCGCGACACCAAACCACCGCGCACCGGCAAGGCAGCTTCACTGAGCACGCCCAGCCTCGATCGCCTGTGTCGCGATCCCGGTTATCCCTCGCTACTGGCGATCTCCCGCAACCGGCAGCTGGCGCGCCACCGCGTGGTCATCGAAGCCGGCGCGCGGCCTACCTGTCTGTATCTGCTGGTCAGCGGCCTGTGCGCCGTGCGCCACACCGGTTCGCAAGGTCAGGACCTGCTGCTGGCTTATTTCTGTCCGGGCGATTTCTTCGGCGAGATGGGCATGCTGCCCGGCGTCCAGGCGCGCAGCGCGCGCATCGATGTCGCGGCCGACGCCACCCTGCTGGAAATCCCCTACGACGAGTTTCTGCGGCTGACCGAACGTCATCCGAGCTTCTGGCTGGAGCTGGCCGGCCAGCTCGCCAGCCGGCTGCGGACCACCAATCGCCGCCTCGCCGAAATGCCTGCCTTGCATGCGGCCGAAAGAGTCTGGCAAGCCTTGTCGGCAGTCGTTGCCGATGGCGGCGGCAAGCGGGTGCCGGGCGGGCAGGCACTGCGCATCACCCGTCAGGATCTCGGCAAGCTGGCTGGCTGCTCGCGTGAACTGGCCGGCACCATCATTCGTGACCTGGCGATTGCCGGCCGTCTGGAACTGCGTGGCCAGACCATCGTGCTGCTCGATCAGCCGGCGCCGTCGCAGGCCGAACTGGAGCCCTGAAACCGCCCCGAACGGCTTTCCTGTGACAGGGGTCGCAGCAGGGCTCTGCAGTTGAAGCCGGATTTTGCGAGCCGCCCCGCAAGTCGCCGTTGTTGCAGCGCAGCCATTCCGTTTTCCTAGTTGCACAGGGCAAAAGCCCGTGCTGGCAACGTGGAAATCAGGGGAAATGGCATGAACAGAAAGTTCGGGATGATGGGTTACGCAGGCGTGCTGCTGCTGGCCGGCATCAGCGCGGGGACAGCCTGGTATCTGCCGGGCAGCACGACGGAAAGCACCGACAACGCCTATCTACGTGCCGACATCACCTCGGTCTCGGCGCGGGTTGGCGGCGCGGTCCGCGGCGTCCATGTCAGTGCCAACCAGACGGTGGCGGCCGGTGACCTGCTGCTGGAACTCGATCCGCTCGATTACCAGCTGCGCCTCGATACCGCGCACGCCAACGTCGTTCAGGCCGAGGCGGCACTCGCCGTCAACGCTCGTCAGCGTACGCTCGGCAGCGGTGATCGCCAGTTGCTCGATGCCGAGCGGCAGGGCTTGCTGGCTCGCCTCAGCGCGGCGCTGGCCCAGGAGAATCTTGCTCGTCACGATCTCGATTCCACCCAGGTGCTGGCACCGCATGACGGTGTGGTCGGTGACCCCGTGGCGATGGCTGGTGCCCGCATTGCACCGGGCCAGCGACTGATGTCGCTGGTCGCGGTCGATCAGCCTTGGGTCGAAGCGAATTTCAAGGAAACCCAGTTGCGGCATCTGGCGGTCGGGCAGAGGGCGACGGTGCGGCTCGACGCGCTGCCGGGCCAGCTGTTGCACGGCAAGGTCGAAAGCCTTGCGCCGGCCGCCGGCTCGGAATTCGCGCTGCTGCCGGCCGAGAACGCCAGCGGCAACTTCACTCGCGTGGTTCAGCGGGTCAGCGTGCGGATTGCGCTCGATGAACTGGCGGCGGCCGATGTCGTGCTGCGGCCGGGGCTGTCGGCGAAAGTCGGCATCGACACGGTGGCGCAGCCATGAGCGCGATCGCGCTGCCCCTGCAGCATCGAAATATCCGCAGCTTCAGCATCAGCCCGGCGGCGCGCGCCTGGATCGGTTTCACGGCAATGCTGTTCGGCAACTTCATCGCCATTCTCGATGTGCAGATCGTCGCCAGTTCGGTCAACGAGATTCGCGCCGGGCTGTCTGCAAGCCTCGACGAGATCGGCTGGGTGCAGACCAGTTACCTGATCGCAGAAGTGATCGGCATTCCGCTGTCGGCCTTCCTGTCGCGCGCGTTCTCGACGCGGGTCTACTTCGCCGCCTGCGCACTCGGCTTCACAGTCGCCAGCCTGGCCTGCGCGATGGCCTGGAATCTGCCGTCGATGATCGTCTTCCGGGCGATCCAGGGCTTCCTCGCCGGCGGCCTGATCCCGACGACGATGGCGGCACTATTCCTGATGTTTCCGGAATCACGCAGGGCCACGCCCTATGTGCTGATCGGCATGGTGTCGCTGCTGGCGCCGGCGGTGGGTGCCGGCACCGGCGGCTATGTCACCTCGGTGCTGTCCTGGCACTGGCTGTTCCTGATCAACCTGCTGCCCGGTGTACTGGTGGCGAGCATCGTCTGGCGCTGCGTCGATATTGATAAGCCGCAGCCGGCGCTGCTGCGGAGCGTCGATCTGCCGGGGCTGATCGGCCTGGCACTGGCGCTCGGCAGCCTGCAGTTCGTGCTCGAGGAAGGCATGCATCGCGATTGGTTCGACGATGCGCTGATCACCGGCTTCACGATCGTCAGCATCGCTGGCGCGCTGCTGTTCGCGGCCCGAGCGCGCATTGCTGCCGAGCCGATTGTCGATCTGCGCTGTCTCGCCAATCGCAATTTCTCGGTCGGCTGCGCGATCTCCTTCGTGGTCGGCACGATGCTCTACGGCGTCGTGTTCCTGATCCCGACCTTCCTCGGCCATGTGCGTGGTTACGACAGCCTGCAGATCGGCCAGATCACCATGCTGTCCGGCATCACCATGTTCCTGTCGGCGCCGCTCGCGGGCCGGTTGCAGCACAAGCTCGACTCGCGCTGGATGATGGCCTGGGGGCTGGCGATGGTCGCGCTCGGCAACTGGCTCGATGCTTCGTTGACGGCCGGTTCCGGTTTCGACGCCTTCCTGCTGCCGCAGCTGGTGCGCGGCCACGGCTTTACCTTCTGCCTGGTGCCGGCGACGCGGATCGCGCTCGGCACCTTGCCGGACGAGCTGCTGAAAAGCGGCAGCGGCCTGTTCAACCTGATGCGCAATCTCGGTGGCGCTTTCGGCATTGCCGGCATCCAGATTGCGCTGCGCCACTTCCGCAGCCTCAACGAGCAGGGGCTGCACGCCAGTCTCGACATTGCCCGCGTGCCGGTGCAGGACGCGCTCTCTGCCGCTGGCCGCATCGCGCCTGATGCGTTCGGCGAGGTGGTGAGCGGGCAGAGCGCACGGATCGCGGCACGGCTGGCCGGCGCGCTGGTCGAGCGCGAAGCCGCGGTGATCGCGTTCAACAACGTCTTCCTGCTGCTGTCCGGCCTGGTCATCGCCGCACTGTTCCTGTTGCTGCTGGCCAACAAGCCGCAGCTCGATCCCCTCGCGATGTCACCGACCGGAGCTTCGAAATGAGCCTGATCTTCCGTCTGCTGTGGATCTTCCTGACACAGACGCTTGGCCGTCGCAGCCGCAATGTCTTCGCCGTCCAGCGCGTGCGCAGCTGCGCGCTGCCGAACGATCTGGACCTGAACCTGCATGTCAACAACGGCCGGCTGATGACGTATATCGACTTCGGCCGCATCGACTGGTTGTGGCGGATCGGCGCGCTGCAGCAGGCGTACCGGCAGCGCTTCATTCCGGTGATCGGCGATATCTCGGTGCGCTACCTGAAACCGCTGCGGGTGTTCGAGCGCTTCACGATCGAATCACGGGTGCTGGGCTGGGATGCCAAGTGGGGCTACTTCGAACATCGCCTGGTCAAGGCCAACGGCGATCTGGTGCTGCTGCTGGTCAATCGCGGCCTGTTCTGGAAGCGCGGCACCGGCGCGATGCCGATCGCCGATGTGATCGCCAGTTGCGGCTACCTCGGCATCGAGTCGCCGATATTGCCGGCCTGGGTGCAGACCTGGTCGCGCAGCCTCGACGAGGCGCGTGCTGCCCAGAAAGCAGACCAGAAGGCGGATCTTGCGTCTGCCTCAGAACCGATAGTTCAGCAGCACCCCGGTGATCAGCGGATTGAGCACGAGGCTGGCCCGGCTCTGCG
>NZ_CAISIQ010000114.1 GCF_903885465.1 uncultured Nevskia sp. | reverse complement strand
GGTGACGCCGCGCTGCGTGACTACCTGACGGCAGTTCCCGCGTGTCAGGAGAACGGCAAGTTCTCGACGCAGCGCTACAAGGAATTGCTGGCGCAGAACAGCTACACCACCGACAGCTTCGAAGCTCAGCAGCGCGATACGCTGATGGTCGAGCAGTTGCGTGATGTCGTGCTCGGTAGTGCTGTCGTCACCACGGACGATGCCAAGCTCGCTCTGCGACTTTCCAAGCAGGAACGCGATTTCCAGTATCTGCAATTCGAACCTGCGAAGTATCTGGCCGATGTCACGGTGACGCCTGAGCAGATCGCCGCACGTTACGAGGAAAAGAAGGCTAGCCTGCAGGCTCCAGAGCGGATCAAGCTGGCGTTCGTCGAACTGGCGCAGAGCAAGCTGACCAAGGCGGCCACGCCGAGCGCGGATATTCTCAAGACGCTCTATGAAGCCGAGAAAGCCTCGCGTTTCTCGACTCCGGAAACACGCAAGGCCAGCCATATCCTGATCAACTTCGGCGCTGACAAGGAAGCTGCTCGCAAGAAGGCCGATGATCTCTATGCACAGCTCAAGGGCGGAGCGAATTTCGCCGAACTGGCGAAGACGGCTTCCGATGACCCTGGCAGCAAGAACAAGGGTGGCGACCTCGGCATCGTCAAGCGCGGTGACGGCTTGCTGCCGCCGAAGTTCGAGTCCGCGCTTTACGGATTGAGCAAGGCCGATGATACCAGCGAGCCTGTGGAAACCGAGTTCGGTTTCCACATCATCAAGCTGACTGAATTGAACGATGCGCGCACGCAGGCCTTCGAAGAAGCTGACGTGCAGAAGGCCTTGACCGATCTGTACATCAACAAGGAGTTGCAGTTGCAGCTCCAGGAAAAGAGCAAGCAGCTCGAAGAGATTGCCTTCCAGAACGATAGCTCGCTGGAGCCAGTTGCCAAGGAGCTCGGCCTGACTGTCGAGACCACCGACTGGTTCACGCGTGCCGGCGGTGCCGGCATTGCCGCGAACCCTGCAGTGATCGAAGCCGCGTTCTCGCAGGCGGTGCTCACCGACGGTGTCAACTCCAAGCCGATCTCGGTGGACGCCGATCGCTTGGTCGTGGTGCGCAAGGCCGAATACGAAGCGCCGCGTCAGCGCGCGCTCGCTGAAGTCGAAGCAACGCTGCGCGATGAACTGCGCAACGAGCAGGCGCGCGCCAAGGCGAGTGCCGATGCCAAGGCGGCGCTGGAAGCATTGAAGTCGGGCAAGACGATCGAAGAAGTGGCCACGTCCCTGAATCTCACCGCGCAGTCGCCAGGCCCGAGCACGCGCAATCGCAGCGGCCTGGGACTGGCCTTGCTGGATGCAGTGTTCAAGCTGCCGCGTCCGGCTGCGACGACCTCGAGCTTTGGCGAAGCCAGCATCGAAGGTGGCGCAACGGCAGTCATTGCACTCAAGACCGTTGTCGATGGCAGCCTCAAGCCAGGAACGGAGCCGGCCGGTGAGCTGGCCAGCATTCGTGAAGCGCGCGCCGGTGCGGAGTTCAATGCATACCACGAGGCCTTGAAGAAGCGCATCAAGGTCGAACTGAAGGAGTTGCCGGCTCAAGAGCCGGTCGCTCCTTGATCGACCGCTAGCCAGCCCGGGCGCACGCGATGAAGGTTCATTGGCAAATCGCGATTGCGCTGGCCCTGGCGGTGTTGACCGGCGCACTGGCGTCGGCTGACAGCAGCCTGATCCGCTTCTGCGGGTTCATCGGCGGCCTGTTTCTCAATGGCCTGAAGATGGTCGTGGTGCCATTGATCGTGTCGTCGATCATCGTCGCCATGTCAACGTTCAGCGAGCCGGCGGCGCTGTCCCGCATCGGTCTGCGCACGATGGCGTTCTACACGCTGACTACGGTCCTCGCCGTGGTCGTCGGTCTGGCGATGGTCAATCTCGTCCAGCCCGGCATCATCGATGGCCAGCCTGCCAAGGACATTCTCGGCCTCGCTACCGGCAGCGCCAAGGTCAGCGAGCAGGTATCGAGCGCAAAGCTGTCCGACGTCAGCGATGTCTTCTATCGCATGATCACCTCGAACCCGATCAAGGCGGCCGCCGAAGGCGACCTGCTCGGTCTAGTGTTCTTCAGCATGATGTTCGGCATCTTTGCGGCACGCTTGCCGGGCACTGTCGGCGACGTGCAGCGCGACTTCTGGAACGGTGTCCGCGAAACGATGATGGGCATCACCGGTGTGGTGATGCGCTTTGCCCCGATCGGCGTTTATGCGCTGGTCGCAAAAGCGTTTTCATCGACCGGCGTAGAAGCGATCCGGCCGCTGGCGCTGTTCTTCTTTGCCACGCTCGGCGGGCTGGCGTTCCACATGCTGGTGACGATGTCGGTATTGCTGGCCGTGATCGGGCGGGTGTCGCCGATTCGCATGCTGAAAGCGATGACGCCGGCGCTGCTGACCGGTTTCTCGACCTCCAGTTCGGCTGGCACCTTGCCTGTGACCCTGGAATGTTTGCGCAGCCGCGCAGGCGTCTCCGAGCGTGTCTCCGGATTCACTCTGCCTCTTGGCGCGGCAATCAATCTCGACGGCACCGCGCTCTACGAGTGTGCCGCCGCGATGTTCCTGGCCCAGGCTTACGGCCTGCATCTCGATTTCACGACCCAGTTCGTGATCGTGTCGATGGCCGTCGTCACCTCGATGGGCGTCACCGGCATTCCTTCGGCCAGCCTGGTCGCAATTGCGGTGATTCTCGGCACCATCGGCCTGCCGCTCGAAGGTCTCGGCGTACTGCTGGCCGTCGATCGTGTATTGGACATGTGCCGCACGGCGGTCAATGTCTACGGCGATGGCTGTGGTGCGGTGGTTATTGGTCGCCTCGAAGGCGAGCAAGACATCCTGAAGCCGCCGCAGTAAGCGTCGCGGCTCAACAAAGAGCCCGAAGCGGGTAGTCCGCTTCGGGCTTTTTTTGACCCTTTGGAGAATCAGCCCGGCGTGCCGGCGTCCAGCGAGAAACCCATGATGCTGAAACCAGCGTCGACGTAGATGATCTGGCCGGTGATGCCCGAGGACAGATCGGAGGCCAGGAAGGCGGCGGCGTTGCCGACTTCATCGATCGAGATGTTGCGCTTCAGCGCCGAGCCTTTCTCGGCATGCGACAGCATGCCGCGGAAGCCCTTGATGCCAGCAGCTGCCAGGGTCTTGATCGGTCCAGCCGAGATGCCGTTGACGCGGATGCCTTCCGGACCAAGCTCCGCCGCCATGTAGCGCACATTGGCTTCGAGGCTGGCCTTGGCCGGGCCCATGACGTTGTACATCGGCACCGCGCGCACCGCACCGAGGTAGGTGAGGGTGAGCATGGCGCTGTTGCGACCGGTCATCAGCGGCTTGGCAGCCTTGCCCAGCGCCGCAAAAGAATAGGCAGAGATGTCGTGCGAGATGCGGTAGCCCTCGCGGGTGACGGCGTCTAGATATTTGCCCTGCAACTGCTCGCGCGGCGCAAATCCGATCGAATGGATCATGACGTCGAGCGCGCCCCACTGGTGCTTGAGTTCGGCGAAGACGTTGTCGATCTCCGCATCGACAGTGACGTCCAGCGGCAGCACGATCTTGCTGCCGCACTCGGCAGCGAAATCCTC
>NZ_CAISIQ010000113.1 GCF_903885465.1 uncultured Nevskia sp. | reverse complement strand
CAGCATGCTGAGCTTGTCGGTACCGGAAATGACGGTGCTGGTCGGCGGTCTGCGAGTGCTCGATGCCAATACCGGCGGCGCGAAATACGGCGTGTTCACCGACAAGCCGGGCGTGCTCACCAACGACTTCTTCGTCAACCTGCTGGGTATGGAGACGAAGTGGGTGAAGTCGGAGAAGGTCGAGGGTCTTTACGAAGGCGTTGACCGCAGCAGCGGCAAGCTCAAGTGGATGGCAAGCCCGGCTGATCTTGCCTTTGGCTCCAGTGCCGAGTTGCGTTCGGTGGCCGAGGTCTATGGCGCAGCGGACGGAAAGGACAAGTTCGTCAAGGACTTCGTCACCGCCTGGAACAAGGTGATGATGCTCGATCGTTTCGAGAAGATCTGATCGGCTCGTGAGGTAGTCGTGGAAGCAACGGGCTGGTCAATCGTGAATTGACGTCCGGCTTACATGCAGCAAATGGCGACGCTCACCACGTCGCCATTTTTCGTTCCGGCGATCATTAGGGCGTTGCGCGATCGGCGAGGCCGAAATGTTCCGCCTCGGCCCTCAGGCTTGCAGAGCGCCTTCGGAACGCAGCTTGGCCAGATGGCCTTCGATGTTGATCCGGGCCAGCGGCATCAGTCTCGGATCGGTGCCGACATACATCTCGGCGAGCATCTGGTCGATGCTGCGGCCGGCCTCGAACAGCGTCTTGACCTGTGCTTCGCGAGCGCGGCGATGCTTCAGGGTCAGCTCCAGGTAATAGGTGCCGCCGAGCGCGGTGCCATGCGAGGGCCAGATCACTTTCGGGCCGAGCGCGATGACTTTCTCGAGCGTCGCGAAATACTTCGCCATATCGCCTTCCGGCGGCGAAATGACCACGGTGCCGACGCCCTGGATCAGATCACCGACGATACAGAACGCGCGGTTGTCGGGCATCAGTGCCAGCTGGCCCTCGTCATGGCCGGGCACCGCGATCACCCGCAGCGGATGGCCGAGCCAGCGCGTGGCGACATCGCCATCGGCGTAGGTCTTCACGGTCAGGCCATCGAAGAAAGTCGGCACCCGACGCGAGATGCGCTCGAAGGTATCGGCGCTCGTCGCGATCGGCACGCCGAGGTGGCGGGCGAGGTCGTTCGCGTACTGGCAGTGATCCGGATGGTGATGGGTCAGGAACACCTCGCTGATGCCGCGCCCGGCAACGTGGCGGCAGAGCTTGTCGAACTCCGTGCGGTTGGCCGGGGACGGGTCGATCAGCAGGATCGGCGAGCCTTGATCGCCGATCTGGAAGCAGTTGGTGCGATCGGCCGGCGGCAAGGTGTTCGAGCGCACCGGCATCTGCAGCACGCCGCGCAGCGGTTCGATTTCCGGAATACCGTCGATTTCCTCATAGTCGCGCAGGCGGCTGATGACGGTCGCATCCGGGCGCTCGACCAGTTCCTGCAGCACATCGAGCGTCGGTGGCGCCAGCAGCAGATCGCCACGCTCGAAATCAGACAGCCAGTCGCTGGTCGATTTCCAGGCACCGCCGGACAACTCGCCGAGCTCGATCGTGAACTCCGGTTTGGAACGCAGGCGAATCGCGAAGAAGCCGGTATCGAAACGCACCTGCAGGAACGGCGGCGACAGGGCCGTGCCGAGCTTGTCGATGGCCAGCACTTCGCCGGCGGCAAGCGCGGCGTCGAGGTCGTAATCCAGCTCTTCGCGCAGTTCGCGCGCCAGCGCATGGACGTGGCGTGGCGTCTGTTCGGCCAGCAGGGGATGCGCGTGCAGGTGCTCGGCTTCACCCTTGTCGACCTTGCCACCCGGGAAGGCCATGAAGCCCGGGAACGCGGTCAGGTGCGGCTGGCGATGGGTGAGATAGATCTCGCCCTCACAGATCAGCACCGCCGTGACGGCTTCGACGATCTTCACGGTCATGCCGTCAATTGGGCGCGGCGTCGGCGGCGTCGAAGGACTTCAGCGCGACCTTGTCGTTGCCGTAGGTCACGGTCAGCAGTTTCTTGCCGGCCTTCCAGGTTTCCTTGCTCAGGCTGAGCACGCCGCCGACATCGGTCGCCGAAGTGTCATCCGGCTTGCCGAGCAGCCTGTGGACTTCAGCTCGCGACATGCCGGGGCCGATCTGATCGTAGTTCTCGACCGTCACTTTCGAGGAACAGGCAGAGACGACGATGACGGCAGCCAGCAGGACGCAGCGCAGGGATTTCATCGGCGGTCGGCGGAGAACGGATTCCATCAAGGATGCCACAGCCTGCCGTGGGGACGTGCAGGCCGTGGCTTGCTGCCGCAGCTACTCAGCGACGGTAATCGCGACCATGGCCGCGGCGGTCATCGTAGTGATCGTGGTCATGGCCTCGGCCATCGCGGTAACCGTCGCGATAGCCGTTCCTGTAGTACGGGCGGGCGTAATAGCTGCCACCGTAATAGCGCGGTGCGTAGTAGTCGTAGACCACCCGTGGGCCGCGATAGACCGGGGCTGGCGCGTAATAGACCGGAGGACCGTAGTAGCGCGGGCCGTAGCTGTAGCCATAACCGTAGTTCGGCACGCCGAGGTTGATGCCGACATCAACTCTGGCCATCGCGGCCGTGGGAACCAGCAGAGCAGACAGGCTCAAGCCAGCGATTGCGACGAGTTTCATCATGGTCCTTCTCCAGAGTGCCGATTGCGGATCTGAAGGTAAGGCCGCGTCGCTGAATCAGTCCTGAACGCTGCGAAAACCTAGCCGGCCAGCGCCTGGCGCAGGTCGTTGATCAGGTCATCGACGTGCTCCAGGCCCACCGACATCCGCAGCAGATCCTGCGGCGTGCTCGTATGCGGGCCTTCCACCGAAGCGCGATGCTCGATCAGGCTTTCGATGCCGCCGAGACTGGTGGCGCGCGTGTACAGCTGCACGCCGCCGGCAACGGCCAGTGCGGCATCGCGGCCACCGTGGACCTGGAACGACAGCATTGCGCCGAAACCGGACATCTGCCGGCAGGCCAGCGTATGGCCGGCGTGCGTCGTCAGGCCCGGGTAATGCACCGCACTGACCTGCGGGTGCGCAGCCAGGAATTCGGCGATCGCCTGGGCATTTGCGGTCTGGGCGCGGACCCTCAGTGGCAGGGTGCCGATCGAGCGCTGCAGCAGCCAGCAGTCGAACGGCGCCGGCACCGAGCCGCCCTTGGTCTGCAGATCGCGAATACGCGCAAACAGCGCGTCCGGCTCGCGGGCGATGACCGCGCCCCCGAGCACATCGCTATGGCCGCCGAGATACTTGGTCGTCGAATGCATGACCAGATCGGCACCGAGCGCCAGCGGCTGCTGCAGCACCGGCGTCGCAAACGTCGAGTCGACCACCAGTTGCGCACCGGACGCATGCGCGATTTCAGCGAGGCCGCTGATGTCGCTGATCTTCAGCAGCGGGTTCGACGGCGTTTCAGCCCAGATCATCCGCGTGGATGGCGTGATCGCGGCGCGCACCGCGTCGAGATCGGTCAGGTCGACGAGGCTGTGGCTCAGGCCTCAGCGCGCCAGCAGTTCGCGGAGCTGGGTGCGGGTGCCGTGATAGACATCGTCCGGTGCGATGACGTGATCGCCCGGTGCCAGCGCCTGGAATACCGCCATCGACGCGGCGGAACCAGATGCGAAGGCGGCCGCGGCTTTGCCGCCTTCGAGCGCTGCCAGCAAGGTCTCCAGCGCGGCACGAGCCGGATTGCTGGATCGCGAATAGATATGGCCGTGCGGATAGTCGCCTTGCGCGTCGCGAGCGAAAGTCGTCGACAGGATCGGCGACAGCGCCACGGCACCGGTGGCAAGATCCGGCTCGCGGCCGGCATGAATGGCGAGGGTTTCGATTTTCACGGCGGCGATACAGGTGAGCTTGGAGTTGCCAAGGCTACCGCGCTGCGTGCCCTCGGGTCAGTGGTCGATCGTCGGCCAGCGAAAATCGTCTGTATTCAGATCGCCCCTACAGCGCCTACTTGCAGTTGCACTCAGGCGCAGTGACGCAGGACGCGCTGGCCTGCGGGCCGACGGCAATACCCGGTTTGCACTGCGCAGACTGACCCGTCGTGCAGGACACCGAGCAGGACCCGCAGTTGCCGATCACCGGCGTGGCGCAGGACGCTCCTTGGCTGGACTGCAGGTTCAGCGTCGATTCACCGCGCTGATGATCGCCGTGCTGGATGACCACCGGGTTCGGCGCCGAGTTCGACCCATTCGGACCGGCCAGAGCGACGGCCCAGGCAGCCACGAAAAAGATGGACGTGAAGCGTCGAAGGATGGTCATGGCGCGCTGCTCTGTTCAGGGTGTTTTGACTGCGCGACTCTAGGCGGCGAGCGCTGAACCGAAAATGAACACGGTCCAGAAGCAGCCACATCGTCATCACAAGGTGCCGCAGGCAATTCCGACAGCGAGCATCGAGCCAAGTTCGCGGCATTTCGCCAACGCGGCGTCGTCCGGTTCGCCTCGCACGATCAAGGGTTCGCAAACGCTCTTCCAGCGGTAGCCGATGGCGATCCGCTCCAGCGCCCGGACTGCGCCGCTGCCGTCATTGCCGGCGCTGACCAGCATCGCGTACGGCAGGCCGTCGACCTTGCCTTCGGCCGGATAATAGGTGCGATCGAGGAAGTCCTTCACCGCGCCGGACAGATAGCCGAAGTTCTCCGGCGTGGCGACGATCAGACCATCGGCCCAAAGCAGATCATCGAGCCCGGCGACCAGCGCGCCGATACAGCGCAGTTCGACTTCATCGGCGAACTCGGCAGCGCCGGCACAGGCCGCACGCATCAGCGCTTCCGT
>NZ_CAISIQ010000112.1 GCF_903885465.1 uncultured Nevskia sp. | reverse complement strand
CCGTCGGCTGCCGCAGTGGGCTGGAAGCTGACGTACAAACTGGTCATGACGAAGCCGGACACTTGGCGGGCCAGAGCAGCATAGTCATCAGCGATCTCGGCCCGCTTCTCGTCGAGGATCTGGCCGCTGGCGGCATCGGTGAACATCAGCTTGCCGCGGATCTTGTCGCCAACGGTCAGCCGCTGGACCAGATTCCGGTCATAGGCATCCTCGAAAAAGCTCAAGGTCAGTACCCGGCCACTGCATTCCGCTATCACCCTGCAGACCCGAATCGGTGCCCCGACCGCCGCTGCCACTGCCGTCGTGTAACTGGCGAGATTGCCGGCGAAAGCCACCGGCAGTTCCGGCGATGCGTCCCGAGGCCGGATGTCCGCCAGCACCAGCACGCTGTCGATGTCCCTGAACAGCGGCTTGGCGTTCTGAAGATCCTTGACCGAGGTGACCGCGTGGTAACCGGTCGTGACCGAGCGTGCCGAGTCATACATGCCGATGGCCGACTGTGCGGTGTCGACTGCTGCGCAGCCAGACACCAGTACCAGGAGACTCATCATTGCGAGCCACTGCGCATGGCCGATGAACAGCGGCAGAAAAGGGAAGGTACTGCTTCGACGATCCATCGCGGGTTTCCTCCTGTGAGATGACTGAGGGCCTGCCTCGGCGCCGGCCGCGACGACGGCAAGAGGCGAATGAGCCCAGTAAGGCTGATTGTTACTCATAGAGCGTGGCTTCATAAAGTGGTCCTGCTTACGGTCTGTGAATGCCGTCGCATCCGCAGCTGTTATTGGTGGGGCAGCGCCTTCGGGCGCTGCGGGAAGCGCGTGGCCTGAGTCAGGAGAACTTCGCCCTGGAAGCCGGCATCGCACGGAGTTACTACGGAGCCATCGAGCGCGGCCTCCGGAATGTCGCCGCCTTGAACCTGATCCGGATTGCCGCTGCCCTCGGTGTCGAAGTGGGCGAGCTGTTCCCGGAAATGACGACCTTGCAGAACGACCGCAAGCGACGCAGTCGTCAGGAAAGCGGGCCGTCGCGGTCCTGAATCCGGATATACCGCTTCAATTGCCCGTTGAGCCGACGATCTGCCGTCGCGTAATGGCGCGGCGATGCTTTGAACGCCGAGATCTGCCCATCCCGTGTGGCACTGAGCCGGTCTGCCATCGCCACCGCTACGGCTTCCGGGCAAGCCGCATGCTCGCAGCGAGCTTCCTTGCTGATCAGATAGGTCAGCATGTCGGCGCAGGCGGCATGGGTTTCGGCGCGCAGCCGCGGCAGCTCGGTCGCAATCTCGATGATCGATCGCGTCTCATGCGAGATCAGCGGATTGTTGTAGGCCGAGCGTGACCATTCGATCTTGCCGAGGTCATGCAGCATCGCCGCGGCGATCGCGATGTCCTTCGACTCCTGGTTGGCGAACTGCGCTGCACTCAGTCCGGCCGCCGTCACCGCGCACTCATAGCTATGGATCGCCAGCCCACCGGGGAAGGCGTGATGCGCTTCCCGGGAAGCACGGGCCTTGAAGAAGTACGGATAGACATTGTCCGAGCCCAGCACCCGATGCACGAAGCCGGCGATGGGCCGGCTCGGCATCTGATCGAGGATGTCGATCAGGCCGTGCAGCGCCGGAACGGCTTCATCGGCACAGGCCGACCGCGGCACAACCAGCAGGTTGGGGTCCTTGATTTCGGGCTTCTCCATGAAATCAATGACCACACCGAACTCCGGGTGCTCATGATCGATCGGGAAGCCCCACATCTGATGGACGTTGCCGATCAGGCTCGACGCCTTGATCGGCGCTTCGGGCTTGAATCGGGCCTTGTACGGGCCGTACGCGTCCTCGATCACCAGATCAAGAAACGCCGGCTCCTTCGAATCGACGACGGACGACATGATCCGGAAGTCATGGTTGACCAACCGGTCGATGTCGTGGAGATCCACGCGCAACTGTTGATGCTTGTTCATCTTGAGCCTCACAAGACGGGGTCCGTGCCGACCGGGTCTGCTTGGGGCGTCTTTGCGCGTCTCCGCATAGAAAATGATGCGTGGGACAAGTAAATGACGTGCACCACATCATATTGGTGCTTAGATAACCGCCTGTCAAGCATATTGCTACGCTGCGGATCATTTCAGTGAGGCGCAGCCCATGATTCGGTGTCGCTTGGCGTTCCTCCTCGCGGAGAAAAAGCTGAAGATCGCGGACGTGTCTCGCGACACCGGGCTGAATCGCAGCACGCTGACGGCCATGTACTACGAGACCACTCAGCGGATCGATCTCGAATCGGTTAATGCGCTCTGCCGGTACTTCGGCTGCAAGGTCGAGGATCTGTTTGTCTATGTCCCTGACGGAGATGGCAGGACCGACTGAAGTCCGGCGTTCGCGAACGGCCTTCAGCTTTTGCATTCCCGCTGTTTTTCAGTTTTTGACGAAATGCCTCTGTCCTCGTCTTCAACATTTTCGGAACGTCAGTTCCGAAAAGCCCCGCCAGCAAGGCGGCCGGGCCGGCGAGGCCAGCCGGGAGTGTGAGGGCAAGTGCCTTTGATCAAGGCTGGCGCGGTTGGTGAGATGTCAGGTCTGTTGGCTTTCAAGTCTTGAGCGATACGGTTCAGGGAGAACGACATGCCGCGCGGTGGGCGACGTGAAGGGGCAGGGAGGCCGCACGGATCTGGCCGATTCGGCGAACCGACACGTCGGATGGACATCCCGCTGGGTCTCGTTGGCCAGGTGTCGGAACTGCTGGCCGCGCATCAGCGCGCGGCGGCAGTTGCCGCCATCGAAAAGCGACACTCTGCCAAACAAGGACGTGGTCTCAACGATACCTTGGAGGTGCCAGAGCCGGGAACGGCATCCATCGTCGGACCGATCGACGCTCTCTCGATGCTCAATCGGCTGGCGGAGCAGGGCATTAGAGCGGCAACGGTCGTGCTCGATCCCTGGTATCGGGCAAAAGGCGCGCAAGGGCGTTCAGCCTATCTGACCGAAACGGTGCCATTGCTTGAAGCGGCGAGCCGGGTTGCGGACCACGTGTTCATCTGGGGATTTCCTGAAGCAGTGGCCCGGCTGATCGATCACACGCCGTCGAGCGTGAAGCTCGAAGGCTGGCTGACCTGGTACTTCAAGAACGCCCCATCCCGATCAAAATCATGGCGACCATCGCAGCAGGCCTGTCTGCACCTGCGTCGTCCGGACGCAAAGATGTACCCCGAGCATTTCTATGCGGAGCGCCATCGGGAGGCGGCGAAGCAGAATCGTCTTGAATTCAAGATGACGCCGTTCAGCGTCTTCGAGGAAGCGCTGCTCAGCGGATTCATCAAGCGCAGCGAGCAGACCGGCTTCCGGTGGCAGAAGCCGGAATCGGTCATCGCGCCACTGCTGCGCATGACGACGCGGCCGGGCGATCTAGTGGTCGACCCGACCGCCGGCAGCGGCACGACGGGTGCGGTCGCGCTCAAGCTAGGCTGTGCAGCAATTCTGTCGGACGGCAGTGCTTCCGCGCTTAAGACCGCGCAGAAGCGACTTCGAGGCTGATCGCTCGTGCTATTTCTTTTTAATTTCGGGCGAAGAATCAAAAGTGGCCGCCGCTGCCAGACGTCGCGCCATCTCCTCCGCTTTGGTAGGGCGGCCGCGCTTACCGCTGGAAACCGGCACAGTGGGGGCTGGCGCTGCTTCTGCCACAGTGGCGTTTGTGGCTACACGGACATCCGACTTCTCGTAGGTTTTCAGCCAGGCGTTAACCGAAGACTCGAGCCAGCGGCGCCCTGACAGACCTGGAAGCGAGATGCCTGGTGGCATCGGATGCCTACGACGGATGCGCATGTTGATTGCGGCGCGAGCCGAGCTCGGCCTGGTCGTCCCCAGACCGAGGTATCGGCCGAGCTGTTCGGCATCGAGCAAGACATCGCTACTGGTAGAGAGGGGGGACAGGACGGGAGAAATTGAATTGAAGGTGGAAGAGCGCATGGGCATAGGGCGAGGCGATCACAGTGCTGATCAACCAAGCGGTATCCCTTCGCAAAGGAACCTTGAATCGTGCAGTCGCCGTGGCGAAGTCGCGTCAATTTGTAAGCTAATTACAAAAGATGGTTGAACAGCAACACCAACCACTTCTTGCATAAAACCGCAGTCGCCTTCGCCGCTCATACCTAAATCGGCATTCCTGTCGCCGTGGCGACGATGTCCAGCACTTCGTTGAGGATGTGCGGCGGTGTTTTCTTGACCCGCTGAGCCGCGAGCGCGGGTATCGACGCCGTGCAGCAGATGAATCTGGACGGAGCCGAGCGTTTGAGTTCCTGCCCCCATGAGGCACACCGGGAAGCCGCCGGAGCGTTGAGCAGAAGCCTCCCCCCCTGGAAATTGGGCAAACCCACAGGATGCCGCTGGCCTGATTGAATGCTCGCCGCGAGATCACCAGCGCAAGTGCTGGCCCCGCATTTCGTGGCAGGTATTGGGGTGAAGTCCAGATGCACGACGTTGCCAGCGTCCAGCCCACTGGCGCCCACGCCTGAGACTGGGAGGTTGAACGTTCAGTGCTTTCAACTACTTTTTGCAAATTGCCATTTGTAACGTACGGCAGTCCATGTCGCGCAGGTTTGCTGATGGCTTTCCGACGCAGCAGTCGACATGGACCTGACCGGGACCACCGCGTTGCTCTAACCCGCTCAGGGTGGTCCGCAATCGAGGTGCGCCTGAAGCTCGCTCAGCACTTGCTGCTTGCCCGCCTCAGTCTGCAGCAGTTCCATTGGTGTCTTGCCGCCCAATGCGAAGTTAGGCGTCGTTAGGTACGCCTTGGCTTCGTCGGGGTCGCAAAGCAAGCGGCCCATCAGCATTGCCAAGTCATCGTCTAGCGCCATAGCTGTCTAGCCTCTTTGAAGGTCAATTTCGAAGCGAAGTCGCGGTTGACCGAGGAATGCGCCGCACTCTCTGAAGCGATGAGGGACCATGTTAGCGAACTGTCGCGTATGAGGTCTCAAAGAATCTCTGACTGATAGGGTCGACTTTCGGTCGGCAGCAGCAAACGCATCTGGACGCGCTATTTTGTAGCACCGTGCTACATTAATTTCGGTAACTGGGGATCAATATGTCCACCAACAGCCCCATGCGCCTGGACGCCGAACTGACCGAGGCAGCGCGCGCGACGGCCGGCAGCATGAGTCGCAGCCTGTCCCAGCAAATCGGTCACTGGGCGCGGATCGGGCGGGAGCTTGAGCGCAGTCCCGGCGTCACGGCCCAAGCTGTGCAGGCCGTGCTGGAAGGACGCGGGGGTTACGACCAGCTGAACGTGCAGGAGCAGGCTATCGTCCGCGCGAACTGGGCCGAGGGCATCGAGGAAACCCGAAAGAACCTTCGCCTGGATCGCATTCTGGCCGCTCAGGGACGCGAGGTGGTCGAGCTGGATGCTCAAGGTGAGGTGACCGTTCGCAAGACGCGTGCAGCGCGCCTGGTTAGCCCGAAAGGCTAAGTCATGCCGCTCCTGCACCTCTTGGCCGGACCGAACGGTTCGGGCAAGACGACCTTTTACGAGCATGTGCTGAAGCCGGTCACGGGCCTGCCTTTTGTAAACGCCGACGTGATTGCTCGCAAACAGTGGCCGGGCTCGGATCAAGACCACTCCTACGAAGCGGCTCAGATCGCGGCGGATCAGCGCGAGTCCCTGATCACGAGCGGGCAATCCTTCATCGCGTAGACGGTGTTTTCAAACCCCTCGAAACTGGAGTTGATCGGTCGAGCCAGGCGAGCAGGCTTCCTCGTGATTGTTCACATCATTCTGGTGCCGCTGCCCCTGTCGATGCGGCGCGTCGAGGCCCGCGTCCGGCATGGTGGGCATGCCGTGCCGCTCGACAAGCAGCGCGAGCGCT
>NZ_CAISIQ010000111.1 GCF_903885465.1 uncultured Nevskia sp. | reverse complement strand
CGGTGTCGAGAGCCAGATCAAGGCTTTCGTCCGTTGTGCGTCGCTGGCCCGTGAAGCCGGCTATGACGGCGTCGAGGTGATGGGCTCGGAAGGCTATTTCATCAACCAGTTCCTGAGCGCTCACACCAACAAGCGCAAGGATCAATGGGGTGGCGATTACTCGAACCGCATGCGCCTGCCGATCGAGATCATGGAACGTACGCGTGCAGCAGTGGGCCGCGATTTCATCATCATCTATCGCCTGTCGATGCTCGATCTGATTCCAGACGGTTCGAACTGGGACGAGACCGTGCAGCTCGCGAAAGCGATCGAGCAAGCCGGTGCGACGATCATCAACACCGGCATCGGCTGGCATGAAGCCCGCGTGCCGACGATCGCGACCAGCGTGCCGCGCGCGGCCTTCGCCTGGGTGACCAAGAAGATGAAGGGCGAAGTGTCGATTCCATTGGTCGCGACCAATCGCATCAACACGCCGGAAGTGGCCGAGCAAGTGCTCGCCGATGGTTGTGCCGACATGGTGTCGATGGCGCGGCCGCTGCTCGCCGATCCGGATCTCGTCAACATGGCCGCGCGCGGCCTGGCGCACGAGATCAACACCTGCATCGCCTGCAATCAGGCCTGCCTCGATCACGCGTTCCAGAACAAGGTGGCGTCCTGCCTGGTCAACCCGCGCGCCTGTCATGAAACCGAGCTGCGCTATGACCGTGCTGCGACGCCGAAGCGCATCGCCGTGGTCGGTGCCGGGCCGGCGGGCCTCGCCTGTGCAACGACCTTGGCCAGCCGTGGTCATCAGGTCGATCTGTTCGATTCCGCGAGCGAAATCGGCGGCCAGTTCAACATGGCCAAGCGCATTCCGGGCAAGGAAGAATTCTTCGAAACCCTGCGCTATTTCGGCAGCCAGATCGAACGCCACGGCGTGCGCCTGCACCTGAATACGCGCGTCGATGTCGAGAAGTTATTGACAGAGAAGTTCGACGAGGTGGTGATCGCTACCGGTGTGGTGCCGCGCGATCCGAAGATCCTCGGTCAGGATGGCCCGAACGTGCTGAGCTATGTCGACGTGCTGGCCGGCAACAAGCCGGTGGGCCAGCGAGTCGCGGTGATCGGGGCTGGCGGCATCGGTTTCGATATCGCCGAGTATCTGGTCCATGAAGGCCAGTCGCCGACCCTGGATCTGAACACCTGGCGTGCCGAATGGGGCGTTGGCGATCCGTCTTCGACGCGCGGCGGTTTGAAGCGCCCTGATATTTCAGCGCCGGCACGGCAGGTGACCTTGCTGCAGCGGAAGACCGGCAAGGCTGGCGCCGGCCTCGGCAAGACCACTGGCTGGATACATCGCTCGGCACTGAAGATGAAGCAGGTCGAGATGCTGTCCGGCGTCAACTACGACGGCATCGATGCCAAGGGCCTGCACGTCAGCTTCGGTGAAAAGCGCGAGCGGCCGATGCTGGTCGAGGCCGACACCATCGTGCTGTGCACCGGTCAGGAACCGCTGCGCGAACTGGAAGCGCCGCTGAAGGCGGCGGGTGTCGCGGTGCATCGCATCGGCGGTGCCGATGTCGCCTCCGAACTCGATGCCAAGCGGGCGATCGATCAGGGCTCGCGGCTGGCGGCGCGGCTCTGACGCAAGCGTCCTCCTCCGCCAGTGCGGAGGAGGACGCATGAAGCGCTAGCGCAGCTCGGCCGAGGACTTGCCGAGCAGACGACGGGCGACGATCAGCTG
>NZ_CAISIQ010000110.1 GCF_903885465.1 uncultured Nevskia sp. | reverse complement strand
TGGCGACGGCTGCGGCCGCACAGGACACCGATCTGGATGAACTGCTGGGGCCGACCGAGTCCGTGCCTGCTTCGCAATCCGCACCCGCCGAGGCTCCAGCTGCTGCGGCGAACGCGGCTCCTCCAGCAGCAACTGCCGAGCCAGCCGTCACCGCCGAAGCGCCGATTGCCGCGGCGGCTGATGCCGCGCCGACTGAGACCGCGACGACCAAGCCAAAGCGCAAGAGTGCTTTGCTTGAGGAGATTGTGGTCACTGCGCAGAAGCGCGAAGAGAATCTGTCCGAAGTGCCAATCTCGATTCAGGCTTTCAGCCCGGACGCGCTTGCCGCACGCGGTATCGACAACCAGATCGGCCTCTCGCGCGCTGTGCCCAGCTTGAATGTCGGCAGTCAGGCTGGCTACGCAACGATCTTCCTGCGCGGTATCGGTACTGAAGCATTCCTGACCGCCGATCCTTCGATCGCCAGCTATGTCGATGGCGTCTACTTCCCGTTCTCGCCGACCTTCGTATCGGACTTCTCTGGCGTCGAGAGAGTCGAAGTGCTGAAGGGGCCACAGGGCACCCTGTTCGGGCGAAATGCGGTTGGCGGGGCGATCAGCGTCACTAGCATCGCGCCGTCGTTTGAAGATCGCCGGACCGACATCGACCTCACCGTCGGCAACTTCGGTTTGGTCAAGCCGCGCGTCTACGCGAACTTCCCAATCACCGACACGCTGGCGGCGAACTTCAGCAGCTATTACGCGGTATCGGATTCATATCTCGACTCCGACAGCCGAACCGATGGCAAGCCGCTGCGCAAGCAGTACGACGAAGGTGTCCGCGTGCGTACACGCTGGCAGCCGTTCGAGCAGTTCGAGTTCCTGACCGGCTTCACCCGCACACGCAACCAGAATAATGGCGCGATCGGCCAGAACATCAACCCAAGCCCACTCGGCCGTCTGCTCGGTATTCAACCTCCGGAAGACCCGGACAACATCCAGGTCAATACCCGTCTCTATGGGCGCTCCGAAACCAGCCTGATCAGCACCCAAGCGAATTTCTACGCGCCCTGGCTGGACATCAAGGTACTGGCCAGCAAGCAGAAGGACAGCCTGCTCTACAACTACGATTTCGACGGTTCAACCAAGCCGCTCGTGTCGTTCGACGTACCGGGTCATCCCGCCAATATCAAGCAGGCCGAACTGCAGCTGATCTCGAACGAGTCGCAGCCTTACGCGAAATGGCTTGATGTCACCGGCGGCGTGTTTCTGTTCCACAACATTCAAGGTTTTAATCCGGTACAGCTGGAAGTTGGGGACATCGTCACGCCACCGGAAGTGCAAGATCTGGTCGACGCGCTGCTGCCCGACGGCTTGCCCGGTGCCACCGTCGCCGGGCAGCTGCTGGCACCGGGACGTGCTTACCGAGTGCAGGCAGAAGCCCAGATCAAGACCATCTCGGCTGGCTACTACCTGCAGACCACGATGCGCTTCACCGATTGGGTGGCGCTGACGCTCGGAGCTCGCTATCAGCGTGAAGATCGCGGACTGCACAAGTCGACAGTCAATGTGCTCGTTGGCACCACCGACATCGGCAATCAGATCCTCAACGGTCCGCCGGTCAGCTTCCAGAACGCACGCGACGGTGCCGGCAACATCATTCCGGGCCGTTCAGTGACCACCGGTTTCGAGCCGAAGGTAACGTTGGATTTCCATCCGTTCCTCGACGAAACGCTGCTGTTCGCGTCTTATCAGACGGCGAAGAAGGCGCACGCCTACAACGCCTTCGCAGTGTATCTGCCGCCGCAGTACATCAAGCCGGAAGACACGACGGCCTATGAAGTCGGCTTGCGCACGCCACTGTTCGACGGCTTGGTGCAGTTCAACCTCGCGGCGTTCTACTACCGGATCAAGAATCAGCAGACCCAGTACGTGTCGCTGCTCAGTGGCGGTGCTCTGGCGTTCGAAAATGCCCCGCGCTCCGAATCGAAGGGCATCGACTTCGATCTGGTCACAAGCATCCTGCCAGACGTGATCGACGGGCTTGGCCTGTCGCTGAACGGTGCCTTCATCGACGCAAAGTTCCTGCGCTATCCGAACGCGGCCGGTTACGACCCGCGTACCGGCTTGTTCAGAGCCAACAACGATTTCACCGGCAACCGGCAGACCCGTACGCCGAAGTTCTCGGGGACCGTGGCGGTGACCAAGCTGTGGCAGCTCGGTGATCGAAATGAGGTGGAGGCGGGTGCGGACTACTACTACAACAGCGGCTTCTACTACTCAGCTTCCAACGATCCGAATTACGAGCAGACCAAGTACGGCCAGCTCGGTGCATTCACCCGCTACAAGTACGTGCCGTGGAATGTCGATGTTCGCCTCTACGGCAAGAATCTGCTCGACAAGTTCTACACCCAGGGCGTGATCTCGACAGATTTCGGCGGCGTGTTTTCGATTGCGGCACCACGTGAGTTCGGCGCCGTCGTGTCATGGAAATTCTGACCATGACCGACAGCCTCCCAACTCGCGACGACACCCGGCCTCCATCGGATTCCACGCACATGAAATCATTCATCAAAGCCTTGAGCGGCTTCTCCTTGCTCTGTGTCGCACTGTCTCCGGCACTCGCCGAGGACGCGCCGGATGACCGGCCGTTCATGACCGGCGTTTATATCTCGCCGATGGCAACCGGCGTCTTCCAGACCAAGAAGGACAAACTCCCGGAAACTGGATTCGGCGGCACGTTCGCCCTGGGTTACCGGAAGCACTGGTATGCGATGGAACTGACACCCACCTACGTCAAGCACGACGGCATCGACGTGCTCGGCGGCGGCGTCAATGCGCTGCTGTTCCCGCTGAAATCGCTGCCCAATACATATCTGCAGTTCGGCATCGCCGCGCTGCAGTACAAGAGCGTGCCGACCAACGACGGCGTCAAGGAATACAACACCCTCAATATGCAGGGTGGCGTCGGCCAGCTATGGCCGCTCAAGATCGGTAACTACGATTTCGCGATCCGAACCGACGTGCTGTACCGCTACGGTAATCGTGAGCGGGAATACACCGATCAGGACACGGATCTCAACGTACCGCGCCGTTACAAGAGCATCGTCGCCAATCTTGGTTTCTATCTGCCGTTGTTCGCCAGTCGTCCGGTAGCACCTTCGCCACCGCCTGAAGAGCCCGCCGTTGTCCCTGTTGCTGCGCCGGTGGATACGGACGGCGACGGCGTGGTTGACGGTGTGGACCAGTGTCCTGATTCGCCGCCGGGCAGCGTGGTGGACGAAACGGGTTGCCCGCCGCCGCCACCGGCGCCGGTCTGCAAGACGCCGGGTCCTGGCGAGAAGATCTCGCTGGCGGGTTGCGGAACGGGTGACAACATCGTGCTGAAGGGT